>CAZULR010000003.1:27631-31823 GCA_964621235.1 uncultured Acidimicrobiaceae bacterium | reverse complement strand
GGGTTGTTGAACTGCTCGAGCTTGACCGGTTCGCCGTCGTCGGGCACGACAGCGGCGGTCTGATCGCCCGCCATGCACTGGCTGGCGACCACCGTGTGAGAGCCATGGCGCTCATCGATACCGAACAGCCCGGTCGACTCAGCCGGCGCTTCCGGTCGTTCATCGGTATCAAGAACGTGCCCGGGGTGGGTGGTGCACTGGGCTGGATCGCCGGGCAGCCGAGACTTCGGCGAAGTCAGCTCGTGTTCGGAGACAGCTTCGTCGACTCATCGCTCCTCGATGGCGAGTTCGACGAGTTCTTCCTGAAGCCTCTCCACACGTCACCCCACCGTCGGGACGCCGCCGTCAAGGTGCTCCGCAGCTTCGACGTCCGGTACATCAACGAACTCGCCGAACTGCACCGGCGCATCGACGTCCCGGTGCAGCTCGTCTGGGGAGCGCGCGATCGGTTCTTTCCGGTCGCACGGGCCGAGGAGATGGCGGGGACGTTCCCGGATGCTCAGCTTTCGGTGATCGAAGGGGCGAGCCTGTTCAGTCATGAGGAGCGACCGGACGACGTGGCTGAGGCCATGCTCCCCGTCCTCCTCGGTTCGCGATGATCGGTCGTTCGCGAACCGGGAACCACGGGCCCGAGTAGGGCCCAGTCAGGGACCTCCGTCCTCGAGCGAACTATGCCGGGCCCAGCTGATCGGGATCGTCCCCGGCGGACCACGGGTCGATCGGGTCGGCCGACGTGTCGGTGGCCGTAGTGTCGATGACTTCACCGGGGTCGGTCCCGCCAAATGGTCCGGCACCCGTCGACATCCCTCCGAACCGCCAGATGACGGAGCGCTGGGCGGCCTCCCGTCGCGCCCGTCGCTTCGGGCTGAGCGCCAGGAGCAGCCGGTCGACCGCCCAGACGATCAGGCCCACGACGATGAGTGCGGCCACCACGGCCAGGACGATGAATCCGATGAAGAACACCAGTACGAGGACCCCGGCCAGCACCAGCAGGCCGACGACTGAGCTGAGGCACCCGATCCCCGCGGGGACGCGCTCCTGGCTTGGCATCCTCCGATCATCCCATCTACGAAACAGAAGGTTCGTCGGGTCCGGGCCTGCGAGCTCGCCGGTCGAGATTCTCAGCTCAGTTAGCTACAGGCACCGGGAGCCGACGCCAACCAGGGCATTCGAGGAAGATTGGGTCGCCTTCGACGGAAGCCTCACCGGACACTCCTGACCTTGGTGGGCGTGGTCGTGATCGTGGGCGTGGGATGCCGCGTCAGCCACCACCGGCGACAGCCGCGAGGGTGGTGTGGATCAGGTCGGCGCTGCGGCTGTCACCGGTCGCCCCGAGGCTCATCCTGTTCATCACGTAGCCAAGGCCCAGCTCGAGGTCGGGGTCGGCCCAGCCCACGGATCCGCCCATGCCGAAGTGACCGAAGGAGCGGGGTCCCCCGAGTCCGGCGAGGGCGATGACCCCGACGTTCAGCATGAATCCCGTCCCCCACTGGATGTCCATGCCCAGGAGCACCCGGTCGGGTCCTGCGGTCTGCTGGACGAGCGCCCGGTCCACCTGATCGGCGCTCAGCACCCGGAAGGGGCCGCCGTCCGGCCGGGCCACGTCGCCGACGCAGGCTCCGTAGACGCGGGCGAGGGACCGCGCGTCGCAGATGCCGTTCGCCGCGGGGATCTCCGCGGCGTGCAGCCGTGGGTCCTCCCAGACCTCCTGCGACGAGAACGCCCCACCGGGTGCCGCCAGAGCCTTCCGGAGCGTTCCCTCAGGGCCGATGTAGGGGGCGAGCTGGGCGAGGAGCTCCTGCATCGCCGGATCGGTGCCGGATCCCCCTCCGAGGCTGCCGAGCATGTCGAACGGGCTCCCGTCGGGACCGGGCACGAGGCGGGCGACGCGGTGCTCCTCGGCTGCGGGCAGGCCGACGTACCAGTCGGCGTCGAGGGGACCGGCGATCTCCTCGCGGAAGTAGGTCCCGAGCGACCGTCCGGTGATCCGCCGCACGACCTCCCCGACCAGGTAGCCGAAGGTGACGGCGTGATAACCGTGGTCGGTCCCGGGCTCCCACGCCGGGGACTGCCGGGCCAGGGCCTCGACCACCGGGTCCCAGGTGATCGCCTCCTCGAACGTCATCGTCCCGTCGATCCACGGAAGACCGGCCCGGTGGGCCAGGAGGTCGCCCACCGTGACCGTCTCCTTGCCGGACTGCGCGAACTCCGGCCAGTAGTCGATGACGGGGGCGTCGACGTCGAGCAGCCCCTGTTCGGCCAGGCGGTTGGCACACATGGCGGTGGCGCCCTTGGTGGTCGAGTACGTGAGCACCATCGTGTCCTCGTCCCACGGCCGCCCCGTCGTGGTGTCCGCGACACCACCCCACAGGTCCACCACCTTCCGCCCGCGGTGGTAGGCGGCGAACGCCGCCCCGTCCTCGGCCCCGTTGTCGAAGTTCGCCTGGAACACGTCGCGAACGCCCTCGAATCCCGGGGCGGTCCAACCGTCGATCGTCGTCATCTCCCGATCATTGTCGACGGTGGCATCGGTGCGCCGGGACTCCCCTCCGGACCGCCGGGCCGGGCACGCCCACCGTCGACCGTGATTCCGTGAGCGTCCCCTCCCAGGACGGAGGGGACGGCCCGGTCCCCCGCCCTGCACCGGCGGACTCCGGCCCGGTGACCTGGGGCTCTGGCCGATCCGGCGCCGGATGGAGCACCCCGACTGGGGACACCCGGGCGGCCCGTCAGGTGGCGGGACCGGTGACCCACGGGCCGATCCCGCCGACCCGGGTGACGGAGTAGCGCACGATGAAGCCCGGCTCCTCCCCCTCCGGTAGCTCGGCCTCAGGTCCGACGTAGACCTTGGCGTGCCGGTCCATCAGCTCCCAGATGCGGTCGCTCGGTTCCACGGTCGCCCGCGCGTAGACGACGGCATAGGGATTGATCCAGTTACCCGGCTCCCGTGGGCCGTCAAAGGAGAGCGCCACCCGGGGATCGCGTCGGATGTTCTTCAGCTTGACGTTCTCCCGCATGTGGGTGCTCACGAGATCGTCCCCGTCCAGCCCGATCCAGATGACGGTGACCTGGGGACTCCCGTCGGGATTGACCGTGCTCAGGTGGGCCATCGGCCCGGACTCGATCAGGGCGCGGAGCTCCGGTGACAGTGCGGCCGCATGCCGGGCGGCGTCCGGTTCGGGGCCGGTCACCATCGCCGTCCCTCCGTCGACCTCTCGCTCACGTCCCGTCCACCCCGGCGATCGCGGCCGCCTGTCCGGTCTTCCAGACGTTGCGGAGGCCGAACCGCTCGAAGCGCCACCCGTCACTCGTCGACACGGCGTCAGCGTCCAGGACGTTGGCGGCGATCAGGGCGTCCGGGGGATCGGCTCCGGGGTGCACATGGATCGCCATCAACCGGGCGGAGACATGGGCGCGGTCGCCGTCGAACTCAACGTGGGGATTCGTACTGAAGTGGACGGTGCGCTCCCAGCGGGCCATCACGAACTGGTGCGCGGCGCTGACCTCCTCGACCCCCCGGAGCGGGGCGACCTCGTGCTCCAGGCGCACGTCCTCGATGAACAGGGACCGGGCCCAGTCCACGTCGAAGGCGCCGGGTCCGTCGAGCGTGTCGACGTAGCGGTCGACGAGGTCCACCACCCGTTGACGCTCGAGGAGTTCACGGAGCGCCTGCCGGTCAGCCTGATCACTCATCATCGTTCCTCTCGTCCGTGACGTGGTCCGCTCCGGGCCGGAATCGGAGGGCCGGAAGCCGCAACGGCGACGGAGCCACCGACGAACGGCTGCCCGATGCCCGATACCCACGAGGCGCGGCGTGGCGCGCGGGTAACTCCCCACATATGCATCATCACGGTGTCAAGTTACCGTCACACCGGGTGGGACCATCCTGACCAGGATCGCCCCGTCTCCGACGAGTGGGTCCCCAGCCGGTCCCGGTCGAAGCCGGCATGCGCACCTCCGCCCCTCGGGCCGGGTCGGGAGCCGGCCGCGGGCCGTCCGGTCGGTGGCCCGGACACCGTGTCCCCCCGGTCCGCCCGGGAGAGGGGCAGCTGCCCGGGACGCCACACCCGGGTGCGGACGACGCCGGGACGGGGGTCGCCACGACGACCGCCGTCGGAGGTTCGACCGGGCGCGTGGCGGTGGCTCAGGTCCGGTGGGCGGCGAGTATCTCGTCCGCCTGCCTCAGCCGGGC
>CAZULR010000003.1:1704-27531 GCA_964621235.1 uncultured Acidimicrobiaceae bacterium | reverse complement strand
CGGTGGCTCAGGTCCGGTGGGCGGCGAGTATCTCGTCCGCCTGCCTCAGCCGGGCACTCAGCCCAACCGTGATCCTCCGGGTGACGGAGGGAGCCACCAGTTCGAGCGTGCGGAACTCGGACCGGGACAGCACCAGCAGGCGGGCATCGGTCTCGGCGACCACGGTCCCGGTGCGTCCGTCGCCGTCCAGGAGGGCCATCTCCCCGAAGAAGTCGCCATTCGTCAACGTGGCGATCCGGAGGCCGTTCCGCCATACCGTGGCCTCGCCCTCGACGATGACGAAGAACTGGTCGCCGTAGGCTCCCTGTGCCGTGAGCACCTCCCCGCACCGGGCCGATGCCGTCGTGCACAGCGAGGAGATCTGCAGGAGCTCCTTGTCGGTGCAGGAGGAGAAGAGGCTCACCTCCCGGAGCCGGACGGCCTTCTCGTGCTTTCCTGCTCGGATCCTCATGGCCGTTCCTCCCGATTGTCCGGCGCGGTCTCGTCGTGCCATCGTGCGCCCCGGAACGCCGGACGTCTGTCCCCTCGGGGACAGTGGGACTACTTCGGGAGGGTGGTGCCTTGGGCCGCGCCCCGGGGGCGACCGGATCCGTTCAGAGGCCGGCCCCCCGGGACAGACCGCCCCGATCGAGCACCCGGAGGCGTCGGGACTCCAGGCTGATCCAGCCCAGCCGTTCGAAGTCACGCAGGCACGCGTTGACCCGCTGGCGACTCGCTCCGATGCTGGCGGCGACCTCCGTCTGGGTCAACCGGCCGGCGGTGGAATTTGCGTCCGCCCGCTGGTCCTCGAGCAGGTACTTGGCCACGCGCTGTCTCAGATCGAGGAACACCAGGTCAGCAGCCACTCCGGTGAGCCTCCGGACCATGGTCGACACGCATTCCAGCACGGCGATGCAGGCGGCCGGTGTCGTCGAGATGAGCTCCATGATCACGGGGGCGGGCAGCTCGAGGACCACGCACGCCTCCCCCGCCTGGACCGTCGCCGAGCGGGGACCGTGGGAGAAGACGCCGACCTCGCCGATGCTGTCCCCGGGCAGCACGGTGTTGACGATGAACGGGTCCCCGTCCTGCGAGTACCGCAGGACCTTCATGTGCCCCGAGAGCAGGACGAGCACGGAGTCCGAGCGCTCGCCCTCGGTGAAGAGGATCTGTCCCTTGTCGAGCTTCCGGCTGCGGCCCTTCGAGGCGAGGTACTTCCGCTCGGACTCCTCGAGCACCCCGAGGATCGTCGCACCCGCCAGCGGGTCGTCGCCCGCCCCGCTCACGGGCGGGCCTCCTGCCCGTAGCGATCATGTCCGGCTGCACCGCTGGACTGGTGCAGCCGGCACATGATCGCCCGGGGGGTCCCGCCGCCCACGAGCAAGTGTGCAGGGCGAAACTTGTGCCGTCTGTCTCCTAGGTGACAGGAGGCGCAGATCCCGTGGAAATTCATGGTGGCCGGTCTACGCCACCGGGTCGGATGCATGCCCACCGGGCTCGAGCACGATCACGGGCAGCTCCCTGGCGGTCCGGCGTTGGTAGAGCTCATAGACGGGGGTCACCGATCGGATGAGGCGCCAGAGTTCGGACCGCTCCGTCCCCTCCACGACCCGAGCGCAGAACTCGCGATCGACGGTTCCCCGGGCGGCCCGGACCGTGGGGTTCGCCAGCACGTTGAGGTACCACTGGGGATCCCGGTCGTCGCCCCCGTTGGACGCCACGAGGACGATCCGCTCGTCCTCGACCACCGGTGCGGCCAGGACCGTGGTGCGGGGCTCGCCCGTCCGGCGGCCGGTAGTGGTGAGCCGGACGACCGGCATGCCCAGGACCCGGTCGAGGGCCCGCCCGCCGGTCACCCGGTGGGTGGCCTCGTGGAGCGACGACCAGAACCGGATGAAGGCGTCCCTGCCGTCGGTGGCCAGATCCGCCATGTCGTCCGATCCGGTCCGGGCCCGGTGCCGCGGTCAGGACTCGGCGGTCGTCGGTGGGTGGAACCCGCCGACGACGTCCGCCAGGTTCGCGGTCAGGTACGAGATGGTCACGACGTCGCCGGCGCAGTCCGCCCAGGTCAACCAGGCATCCTGGACGGGGCCGATCGGCTCGCCGGGCACCGGGTCGCCACGCCCCCGGTCGACCACACGCTGCAGCAGCGCCACGTTCGTGTTGATGAGGCGGGCCGCGGCGTCGGCGATCTGTTCGATGAGCTCGTCGGCGACGTCATCAGGCACGGTCCAATGCTACGTCAGACCGGTGGCGTCAGGCCGAACGTCCCAGCATGTAGGGGACCAGGGCCTTGAGGAACCCGGCACTTCGCTGGTCGGGAGCCTCCCCGAAAGCGGCCTCGTGCGCGTCCAGGGCCGCCGCGGCGATACCTCGGGCGAACTCGGCCGCGTAGTCGATGCTGCCGTGCCGGTCGAGGAGGCGCCGCACGTCGTCGACCATCGGCGCCGTGCGCTCCGCGCGGTCGACCGACAGGTAGTGCGCCATGAGGTCCCGGTCGTCACCCTCGACCTGGCCACAGACGTGGATCAGGGCGAGGGACCGCTTGGCTTCGTACAGGTCGCCGTTGATCTCCTTCCCGTAGACGCCCACGGCGCCGGTCAGGTTCAACAAGTCGTCCCGGATCTGAAAGGCGGCCCCCAGGTAGAAGCCGAAGCTCACCATGGCCCCCAGGTCCGGGGGCCCCTCCGGGCCGAGCAGGGCGCCCACCCGGAGGGGGTGGATCGTCGTGTACCAGCACGTCTTGTGCAGCACCAGGTCGAGGTAGTCCTCGGGGGTCAGGTCGATCACCCGCTCACGGCGCCAGCCGAGCTCGGTCGCCTGGCCCTCCAGGGTCCGCAGGGCCATGTTGTCGAACTCGTCGAGCACCCGGTCGGCGATCTCGTCGTCGAGGGTCCGGGCGTGGCGCCGCAGCACCTGATTGGCCAGGACCACCAGGGCGTCACCGGCGTTGAGCGACAGTGCCTGCCCGTAGTCGGCGGGCAGCGTCGGCCGGCCGCGCCGGAGCTCGCTCCCGTCGGCGATGTCATCGTGGACGAGGAACGCGTTGTGGAGCATCTCGATGGCCACGGCCACCGGGAACGCGTCCTCCTCGGTGCCTCCGAAGGCGCGGCAGGACTGGATGCACAGCGTGGGTCGGAGGGCCTTGCCCGGCCGGCTCGGGTAGGACCGCACGAGTTGGTAGAGCCATCGATGCGGTCGGCCGTCGGGGACGGCGGCCAGCATGGCCCGCCGCACCGAACGGCTCATCCGCCGCAGCTCCGATTCGACCGCCTCGCCCGTGACCGGGAGGGTCGTCATCGCCCCGGGGGCGGCTGCTCGACCTCGAGGACGAGCACCAGCCCCGGGGCCCCCGCGGACTGGACGATCCCCCGGTAGTTCCCCGGGGCCGGTCGGCGCCTGGGCGATGCGGTGACGCCGACACGGCACCCCGACCCGGGCGCCAGTTCGTGGATCACGGGTGGGTCGAACGTGACGGAACCGCCGGTGAGCTTGTGGCCGTCCGGCGTGTGGAGCTCGTCCAGGTGGAGGTCGACCGGACCGACCGCCCGCTCGCCCGGATTGCTGAGCCGGAACTCCGACACCGCATGGGGCCGCCCACCCGGGCCGTCGTCGAGGCGCAGCCGGATGGTCCCCGGTGGGCCGGATCCGTCGATCGCCACGATGATGCGCCCGTCGCGCCCGGTCCGGTCCCGAGGTGGAGGCTCGGGGCCCTCGGCGAGTTTCGCCAGCACCTGCGCGGTGAGCTCGGTCCAGTACCCGAGGAGGTCGCCGATCGGATCACGCGGATCGGGGCGCCCACCGCCGTGCCTGGTGTCGGACGCGGTGGGCCCTTTTCCGGTGGACCGGTCCGACCCGGCGATGGCGCGCTCGACGAGTCGGCGTGCGGCGTCGAGGCCCTGGCGCTGCACCCCGGTGAGGGCGGCGGCATTGGCCGCCGGGTCGAGCACGAAGGCCCAGGGCAGTCCACCTCCGGGGCTGTTCGATTCGTCTCCTGCGGGCGTCACGCTCGCCCTCCCCGGCCGGTGGTGTGCAGTGGTCCGCGCGGTCTCCTCGCCCAGGACCTGGAGAGAGGCTATCGGGTACGCTGGACATGCTGGGCGAGCACAGGATGGCGGTGGATGTCAGGACTTTCGGATGTCATGGCAGTGTTCGGCTTCATCGACCACGCGGTCGTCGCCGACCCCGAACTCACTCCGAAGGTGGCCGCGCTCCTTCCCGGTTACGACCGTGGTGCCGCCGGGTGGTACCACGGCATGTCCGAGTGGATCCCGGCCGCCCTTCGCCTGTCGGAGGGGTCCGAGGGCTCCGACGAGATCAGCGGGTCCGACGACCATGGCGGCGTCCTCGCCGGGCAGTCCGCCTCCGACCTCAAGGCTGCGCTGGTCGCCTTCGCCACCCCATCGGACGACGCCCTGGCCGGGGACGACGTCGTGGGGCGTCAGCTCCTCTCCCTCGCGGTCCTCGGCCGCATCTGGCCGTCGGTGGACGAGGCGCATCGGCCGTTGGCCCAGCTGCTGGTCGGAGCCGACGTGGGGACCGCCGACCTGGTGCGCGCCCTCCAGCCCCTGACCCCGGGCCAGAGCGCGGTCCAGGCTGGTCGACTGCTCACGCACCTCGGTCAGCAACGCCCGGGGGAGTCCTGGGCGGGCCTCCTCGCCCGGGCGGCGGACGACGGGCTCATCTCCCCCTCGACCGCCGAACTGCAGGTCTGTGCCAACCAGTGGATCGTGCGACCGGCCCACGTCGGCTCGACGATCGCCTTCGAGACGAACCAGCGGATCGTCGGCGCCAAGATGAGCGACTTCGACGACCTGTTCGTGCCCGCCCAGTGGACCAATTTCACCCCACCGTGGTGCGGGATGAACAAGGGGAAGGCGAGCGAAGGCCACGATCTCTACCTCGAGGTCATGTCCACCTCCTGTCCGCCGGTGCCGCCGTTCCGTCTGAGCACGCCCCTGCAGTTCACGGTCGGTCCGCTTCCGGACAACACCGGCACGGCGCTGCAGTACCGGCTCGCGCCGGATTGGAAGAAACGCGGTGGTGACGGGATCGTGTCGGTCGACGAGGGGAGCATCGTCGTCCGCGAGTGGCAGGGGGCCATCCACCTGATCACGACCAAGCGCCTCCAGTTCCGCGCGTTCGACGGGCTGCCACCCATCGTGGACGCCTGGATCGCCCAGCTGGTCTGGTCCATGGGCTACTGCGCACTCGCCGAGTACTTCGTCAACAGGGTCACCAAGCGCACGCGGATCCAGGTCACCGACCAGACCGGATCGGGCCCCGTCGCCCCCCGGAAGGGGTCGGACCCGTTCGGCACCGGACAGCTCGGCGATGTCTGGAAGCGGGAGATCGCCGACTGCGTGGACGGGGTCGAGGCGTCGCTCGGCAAGGTGAAGAAGGGGGGCTACGGCGCCGCCGAGTACTCGGACGACCTGGGGAGGTTCGTGAAGCATGTCGCCCACTACGGCGGAGAGCTGCTGGACGTGGCCTCGCGGCTCTTCTCCGGCAACGGCGCGTCGGGACAGAAGACCATCACCTCGGGTCGCGGCAGATTCGTGTCCGAGCCCCTCACGCTGCCGCCGACCACGGCCGCGGCGGTGCAGCCGACCGTCCCGGTCACCTTCGAGTGCTCCGCCCTCCAGCCGGGGCTCATGCGGTCCGGCAAGGCAACTTCGGGCGAGACGATCGCCGCGCACATCGTGCGCTGCGAGCCGAACCGGAAGGGGACCCAGGTCGACTACCGCCTGGTCGTCGAGGAGAGCGACCTGCGGGGCCAGCCCGGGGGGACCTACACCGGGACCGTGACGGCGCGGACGGGCCCCACTGCCGCGGGCGTCCAGTCCGACGCCTGGATCGTCATCCCCTGATCGGATAGCCGTGGAGAGTGTCGGGAAGGTCGAGACAGAGTCATTCCGGTCCGGTCGTTCACAGCCGCGTGCGATGGTCATGTTCTGTGATCTCGTCGGTTCGACGGAACTCTCCGAGCGCCACGACCCCGAGCGGTACGGACTGCTGATCGGACGCTACGTCGGCGAGGTCAGGGCCACGTTGGAGCAGCGCTACGGCGGACAGGTCGTGGGCGTGCAGGGGGACGGGCTCCTGGCCCTCTTCGGAGCCCCGGCGGCCCACGGGGACGACGCCGAACGGGCCGTCCGGGCCGCGCTCGAGGTCGTGGACGTCGTCCAGGCGCTCTCCCTGGGCACCCAACGCGAGTGGGGGGAGACGCTCGCCGTGCGGATCGCCATCCATCGGGGCCAGATCTATCGGGACGTCGACTCGGTCTACGGCCTGACGACCAACGTCACGGCGCGCCTTCAGGGGCTGGCACCGCCCGGGGGCATCGTGATCTCCACCGACGTGCTGCGGATGATCGGCCACACCTTCGAGACCGTCCCCCTGGGCGAGCACCTGGTCAAGGGGGTCACCGGGCCGATCGAGGCCCACCAGGTGATCGGCGCGCGCTCCGAGGCGGAGACCCGGGCGCCGTTCCACGCGCCCTTCGTCGGTCGGGTGCAGGAATCCGGACGACTCCGGGCAATCTGGGACGAGGTCTCGACGGACCCGGACCACCAGGGGTCCGTGGTGGTGCTCCAGGGGGAGGCCGGCGTGGGCAAGTCGTACCTGGCGGCGAGGGTGACCCAGGCGGCGCGCGACGGGCTGGCGCCCGTGGTCGAGCTGGCCGGATCGGCCTTCTTCGTCGACTCCGGCCTGTACCCGGTCCGACGGCTCCTCGAGCACGCCGCCGGCATCCGGAACAGCGCGGACGGACCGGAGCGCCTCCGCCTGCTGCGCGGCGATCTGGAGTCCCACGGCCTCGATCCCGGCGGACTCGTCCCCCTCCTGGCCCCGGTGTTGGGCATCGAGCCCGACGCCGGGTACGTGCCCGAGCCGCTGGACACCCGCAAGCTGAGCGCGGCGATCGCGGATGCCACCTACCACTACCTCACGGCCCGCCTCGGCGGGGGACCGTCCGTCCTGCTGGTCGAGGACCTCCAGTGGATCGACGCCCCGACGCTCGAGCTCCTCGAACGAATCGCCCGCGACCCCCGGCCGTGCATGATGATCATGACGGCCCGCCCGGGTGCCGTGCCCATCGGGGGCGCGGAGGTGATCGGGCTGGAGCCCCTCACCGAGCACGAGAGCGCGTTGCTCGTCGACGAGCTCTGTGCGGACACGGGCCTCGGCCCGGAAGACCGTCGGTCGCTGGTCGCCCGCAGCGACGGTGTCCCGCTGTACATCGAGGAGCTCGTGGCCGCCACGTTGCACGACGGACCCGCCGCCCCCGGGGCCCACGGCGGCGCTCCTCCATCCGGGGCGGTCCCGGACACCCTCTACGACCTGCTGGCCGCCCGGCTGGGCTCCCACGAGGACATCATCTCCCTGGCGTCGGCCGCCGCGGTGATGGGACGCGACATCGACCCCCACCTCCTGCAGTCCGTCCTCGGCCTCGACGGAGGCGACCTGGCCCGCTCGCTCGACTCGCTCTGCGAGCGGGGGATCCTCGAGTCCCCCGCCGACGGCGACGGACCGTACCGGTTCCGCCACGAGCTGCTTCGGGAGGTCGCCTACGAGCTGCAGCCCCCGTCACAGCGCCGCTTCGTCCACGGTCGGTTCGCCGAGGCGCTGACGTCCGGCGCCGATCGTGACGTTGTCGACTGGAGCGACGCGGCGACCCACTTCGAGAAGGCGGGTCGGGTGGCGTCGGCCGTCACGTCGTACGAGACCGCGGCCTCCTCGGCGCGTCGACGGGGGTCCTTCAGCGAGGCCAAGCTGCACCTCAGCCGGTCGATCGAGCTCCTCCAGTCCGGCCTTCCCCACGATCCCGAGCGCGACCTCCAGGAGGTGGACCTGCGCCTGCAGCGTGGCTACCTGGCCGTGTCCGACGAGGGGCACTCCAGTCCGGCGGCGGCCACCGACTACCAGCGCTGCCTCGAGCTGACGGCCTCCGACCCGCAGGGAGACCAGTGGTTCGCCACCGTCATCGTCCTGTGGACCTACTACCTCATCCGGGGCGAGATCGCGAAGGCCCAGGAGATCAGCAACCAGACCTACCGCAGCCTCGGGCGTCGCGAGTGGTACCGGAGCTTCAACCTGGCCTCCTTCGGGATCCTGGCCTGCTGGGAGGGGGACCTCCGATCGGCCAAGGACCTCATCGACGTCTTCGACGCCACCCGGGTGCGGGAGGACGAGGACCGGTTCGCCGACGAGTGGCTGAACCCGAACGAACCGGTGAGCGGGGTCCTCGTCGCCTCGGCGACCATCCGGTTCCTCACCGGCGACGAGTCGGGCGCCACGGAGCAGTTCACGACGACTCTGGACTGGACCGACAGCATGGACTTCCCCCGCGGGCCCTACAGCGCCTGCCACGCGTTGACCCACGACGCCTGGATGCAGCTGGAGCTGGAGCGGTTCGACGACGCGGACGAGCGGATCGGCCGGATGGGTGAGACCGCCGGCCGGCACGGGTTCGACTCGTGGTCCATGGTCGCGCTGATGCAGACGACCGTCTCGACCGCCCTGCGCGCGCTGGAGGTGGGGGACGCGTCGACCGCCCGGTCCGCAGAGCACGCCGCGACCATCGACGCCATGATCGACATCTGGAAGGCCTTCGACACTCGGTACTTCCTCACCTACTACCTCACGACCGCAGGGGTCCTCCATGCGGCCGGCGGTGACAAGCGCCTGGCGCGTGCCCGCTTCGAGGAGTCCCTGAGGCTGTCCGACGAGACGTCGATGGGCTTCTACGACGCCGAGACGCTGCGCCGACTCGCCCACCTCGAGCTCCATCCCCTCGTCCGGGAAAAGGGGCTCCGTGATGCGCTCGCCCTGGCCCGTCGTCAGCACTGCGTGCTCTACGAGGTCCGGGCCGCCATCGACCTCGTCGACCTCTGCGGGGACACCGAGGGAGCGGCCCTCGAGTCGGCCCTCGCGGGCTTCACCGACGGGTCGAGGTACCCGGAACTGGAGCGGGCCCGGGTGTCGCTCGAACGACTCCGGTGACCCGTCGTGAGCGGGTCGTGGTCCTCGGCGGGGGCATGGCCGGACTCACCGCCGCGTGGCGGTTGAGCGAGCCGGGCTGGGAGACCGAGTTCGAGTCGATCACCGTCTACCAACGAGGTTGGCGACTCGGCGGGAAGGGCGCGAGCAGCCGGGGGGCCAACGGCCGCATCGAGGAGCACGGTCTCCACGTCTGGTTCGGATGGTACGAGAACGCCTTCCAGGTCCTGCGCGAGTGCTACGAGGAGCTCGACCGCGCCGTCACCGACCCGATGTGCCCCGTGCGGACCCTGGGCGACGCCCTGTTCCCGGCCGGGGTGATCGGACTGGCCGAAGGCCGCAACGGGGCATCGAGGCTCTGGGCGGGCGACATGCCCGCCAACCGTCGGTCCTCTGCCGAGTCGAAGGGCGGACGCGAGCTGACGGCGGTCGACCTCTCGGTGCAGGTGGGGAGGCTTCTCGAGCGCTTCTTCGTGGGAACGGCCGATAGGCCGGGAGCTCCCGGCCCCGACCCGGTCCGTGCCGCGGCCGGCGCCGTCGCAGTGTCGACCACCGCGCTGCTGACCGAGGCGGCCCGCCTGGTCGGTCTGCGGAACCGGGCCGACCCGGCCAGCGTGCCCGGAGCGGGGTCCGGCCCCTCGAGGCCCGGCGGGCCACCGGGTGGGCCCGAGGCGGGCGGGGACAGCCTCCACCGGACCTGGCAGGGAGTCGCGCTCCTGGCGTCGTCACTGCGGGGGATCCTGGCCGACCGGCTCCTGACGGATCGGGGCGGCTTCGCCGCCATCAACGACGAGGAGTACCTCGACTGGATCGCACGCCACGGTGGCCCACCCGAGCTGGGACAGTTCTCGGTCGTCCGTGCGCTCTACGAGCTGGCGTTCGCCTACGTCGACGGGGATCCCGCACGGCCGTCGATGGGCGCCGGGACGGCGGTCCTCTTCGGCGGCAAGACCCTCTTCGACTACAAGGACTCCTTCGTCTGGAAGATGAGCGCCGGCATGGGGGACATCGTGTTCGCCCCGCTCTACGAGGCCCTGCGGCGACGCGGGGTCGACGTCGAGTTCTTCCACCGTGTCGACCGACTGCACCCCTCCCGCGAGGGGGACCGGATCGAGGCCATCACGGTCGGACGCCAGGTGCGGCTCGAGGACGGCCGCGCACGGTACGACCCGCTCGTGACCCACGGGGGGCTCCCCTGCTTCCCGGCGGAGCCCCTGGTCGACCAGCTCGCCGGTGCCGAGGGCGTCGAACGGCAGCCCCTCGAGTCCCACTGGTGCGACTGGCCGGATGCCGAGCAACGGGTCCTGCGGCACGGCGTCGACTTCGACCTGGTCGTCTTCGCCCTCCCCCCGGCCATGTCCAGGTACGTCTGCACCGAGCTCGTCGACGAGCGGCCGGAGTGGCGGGACCTGGTGGACGGGATCGGGACCGTCGCCACGCAGTCGCTGCAGCTGTGGCTCCGGGAGTCCGAGCCGTCACTGGGGTGGCACCATCCCGGGTCCACCGTGAGCGCCATCGACGGATCGTTCACGACGTGGGCGTCGATGTCGCACCTGATCGAGGTCGAGGACTGGCCGGCGGACGATCGCCCCGGCTCCATCGCGTACTTCTGCGGGGTTCTCGACGCGCCACTCGTGGACGACCCGGCCGCGGCGGCGCGGTGGGGTGCGGAGGTCCGCCGGCGGGCCGCCGATTTCATCGACCGGGGCCTGGGCGACCTCCTGCCGGGCACTGTCGGGCCCGACGGGTTCCAGTGGGATCTCCTGTGTGGCTCCGGCGCCGGACGGCACGCCGATCCCCTGGACTCGCAGTTCTGGCGCGCCAACGTCGACCCTTCGGACCGCTACGTGCAGTCGTTGCCCGGCACCGACCGCTACCGGCTGCGCTCCGACGAGAGTGGCTACGACAACCTGTTCCTGGCCGGGGACTGGACCGACTCGGGCCTCAACGCCGGGTGCATCGAAGCGGCCGTACTGTCGGGCCTGCAGGCCGCCAACGCCGTCCGCGGGCGGCCGCGGGATCATCGGATCGGCGGCTACTTCATGCCGTGACGTGCCCGGTCCGGGCGCGGTCCCACCCGGACGCCGTCGACGTCAGCCCGCCGCTCCCGGGCCGTCCGGGGCCTCGGTGCACTCCGTCCCCGGTCGCCGACCTCCCGGAGCTGATCCCCGCGCCTACGCTTCTCCCATGGACGAGCAGCTGAAGCCCCAGCGGAGTCGGACGAGGTCGCGACGCGGCACCCGGTGGTTGGTGACGCTCGGAGTCGTCGGTGCCCTCGGGGCCGGTGCGACCATCGGACTCGTGAGCACCGCGGGTGCCTCGACCGGCGGGGCGACGTCCTCCGGCAGTGTGGCCGCCACGACGGTGAGCACCGCGAGCTTCAGCTTCAGCGTGTCGGTCAGTGGCTTCGGGCCCACCGCGGTCACGGTGACCGGCACCGGGCAGGCCGACATGGCGAACCACGCGGTGTCCCTCGCCGTCGACATCCCCGCCGGCGTCGCCAGGCTGATCCCCGGTGGATCGGCGTCGCCCGAGGTGATCAACGCGGTGCTGTCGGGAGACACGGTCTACCTCCAGATCCCGGGTCTCGCCTCGTTGGTCGGAGAGCCGTGGGTGTCGATGGCCCTGCCGTCGACGTCCACGACGACCGTCACGGGGAGCTGGTCCAAGGTGGCGTCCGCGCTCGGCGACGTCAGCGCCATCGTCGGTTCCGCCTCGGCGCACCACGCCACGGTGACCTCGCTGGGCGCTGCGACCGTCGACGGCGTCCAGGCGACCGGCAGCAAGATCGTCGCCACGCGCTCGCACGAGGGTGGGGACGGCACCCTGTCGGCCAGCCTGTGGGCCGACTCGGCCGATCGCCTGGTGCAAGCGGACGTCACGGCTTCCGGCACCGCCAGGAAGGGCGCCGTCGGCGTCACCGCCAAGGTCGACGTCACCGGCTACGGATCCCCGGTGACGATCACGGTGCCGCAGGCCTCGCAGGTGAAGTCGATCCCGTACTCGATGGTGGCGATGATGTTCGGGAAGGCCCATCACCACACCGGTCGGACCGGGTACATTCATCCACATGCCGCCTGGTCGATGAGCGGAACGTCGGCACACCAGGTGTGAGCCTGCCGGCCCGTCCTCCGGGCCGACCACGCGCGACCCACGGAGCCCTGCCACTACCGGGGTGACGGGTGACTACACCAGGACGTTCTTGCCCCTGATCCAGAAATGCTGCGGATCAGGATCCATCAGCGACTCGTGCCCGTCCGTGTACCAGCGGACGACATAGGGAGGCGCACCGTCTGCACCACGGACCTCGGTGACGACACCGAGGATCTCCCCATGGCCGGACCGACGCCCTTGCCGCACCAGTTGATCTCCGACGTCCGCCCGCATGGTTCACGACCTCTCCGGCCATGCCCCTCTGGACCCTCGTGGAGCTGACGCCCGCATGAAGGCCGGAGTCCAACGTACCCTCCCGCCGTTCGCAGGAAAGGGATACCGCCGGCCGGGCCCGCCCTCCGTGCTCGGATCGGGCGGAACCGGTCGCTGGCGACGGCGCTCTGGACGGCTGAGCGCCCGGGGCCTCCGGTCGGATCGGTCGGGCACGCCGCACGCCGTGGGGCCGTCCCCCGGAGCGCCACGGGGTGGCGGACCGGGTGATCCGCAGCCCGGCGCCGGCCACCGAGGACCACTGGTCATCGATCGCCACGACCCTCCGACCGCTCCGGTGCAGCAGCGACGCCCCGAGCACGGTCCGACAGCCGGCCGCGCAGTCCAACCGGAGGGTCCCCTCCGGAGGCGCGGCGTCGGCGAGCCGGTGGACCGGGACATGACCAGCGCCCTCGAGGTGACCCGCGACGTGGGTGGTCGGCTCCCAGCGCCGTCGCCACCAGGTCGATGTACTGGGCGTCCGTCCTCTCCTTTTCCGCACCCCAGTGTCAGTCACCGGCGACCGGGCCCATCCCCCGGTCCGAGGAACGGTCGCTCGGCCGCGAGATAGAGACGACCGGTCGGATGCTCCGATGCGAGTGGTTCCCGCCTCTGCGACATGGTCAGGTGCAGACCAGATCTCCGGGTGGCCTCCACCAGCTCGTCGAGGTTGAACAGCGTTGCCACGAACGGGACTGCGTGCCCGAGGAACTCCTGTTGCTCGATGGCCCCCTGGCCCTCATGGGCGGAGAGCAACAGGCGACCACCCGGGCGCAGCACCCGATGGACCTCGCCGAAGGCCTGATCCAGTTCCGCCCGGGGGAGATGGATGAGGGAGTAGAAGGCCACGATCCCACCCAGTGACCCACCGGCAAACGGAAGTCTGCGGAGGTCGGCAACGAGTGCACCGTCCAGTCGTCCGGAGGCGAGCCGCGCCATCTCCGCACTGATGTCGACGCCGATCACTGTCCGACCACGGCTCCGCACGAAGTGACCGACCTGGCCCGGTCCGCAACCGAGATCCACGATCGGACCGGTGGCGGCTCCGACGAATTCCTCCAGCATCGCCCGATCCTGCGGCTTGCCGTCGAGCTCATGGACGAACGTCAACTCGTATGTGCCCGCCACGGCGTCGTACGACGCGGGGAGCTGCTCCCAGTTCACGCCGACCATCGTCGCCCGTCGGGGTCGTCCTGTCGACACAGGGCGGTGGGAGAACATGTCGCGCCCCACCCGCTCGGGGCGATTCTCTGCGGGGTGGCTGATCCCGCCTCCTTTCGAGGTCGTCCGACGGTCACGCACGCTCGGTGAGTGCCGGGAGCGGAGATCCGAGTCCTTCGCCCCTGTCGGTGCGGCCACCTCCGGAGCAGGCTGACGGAGCGGATCCGAGGGATTCCGGTGCGTGATGCGGATGGGTAGTAGACATCTAGGGCCATCCTGAGAACAGATGGGGGCCGGGGGGGGATCAAGGAGCAGCCAACGTCGGTTGCAAATTCGCTCGGTGCAGCAACGTCTAGGGGCGTCCGCCCCCGGACAGTCGTCCCGCACCCGTGCGGGTCACGGAAAAGGAGTAACAACCAGATGCTGAAGAAGATGCTGCTGATCGCTGCTGCGGTCGCAATACCGATGGGGGCGACCGCGGTCACTGCCGCCGTGCAGGTCGGAACCGCCGGGCCGGCCGGAGCGACCGCTCTGGCCATCACGTGCAAGGTCACGTCCGGAACCGAGGACTTCGCACCACCCGGACTGTCCTCGGGTGGTTCGTTCGAGTCGGCGTCCACCTCGACGGCGACCTCTACCACGGTGAAGTACAACTGTGGGTCCGCTGGTACGGGGAAGACGAATCCCATCACCATCACCACACCCAGCACCCAGTGCACCGGCACGAACACGCCGGTGGCAGGATGCACGTCCGGTCAGTACAACTATGACTCGGTCGCCGGATTCGCTTCGACGGCTTCGACGCTGTGGTCCGAGATCGGGACGTTGAAGATCAAGATCGGCGCCACCAGCTACACGGAGAACCTCACGTCCTCGTCGATCGCACTGACCTGTGCCTCCGGCGAAGCCGGATTCAACATCAAGGGCAAGCTGACGGCACCTGCTGCCCATGCAAATGAGCCGATGAAGCTCACCGTGTGCCTGGGCTCGGATACCGGTCCCGGAACGACAGGGAACTTCGCCAACGACCTCGGTGCGCCCGGTGTCACGATTGCCACTGCGGCCATCGCCACCGACAGCAAGGCCAAGATCCAGTAGCTGAGCGAGCGGCATCCACGAGCAGCACCTCAGGGTGCGACGGCCACCGGTTCCGGTGACCGGCTCGGAGAAAGGGACGGAGCCTCGGCTCCGTCCCTTTCTCGCGTGTCCATCCCGTGACCGGCACCCACCACGGCGCGCCACACCGGGACGTGACGGCGGTGTGTGGTGACTTCCGTCGGCATCCACGAGGCCGGATCTGGCGGGCCGGTGCCAGGTGGGGGTTCCCCGCCTCCGGCGTACCGGGCGTCGGCAACCTCACCTACCGGACGACTCCCCATCGGTTGCCAGGAAGGCTGTCGTCGGTGCCCTGCGGAGGGGCCAGAGGGCCTGGCAACGGCTGGCCGGACATCGGGGACGCCCCAGCGATCTCGACCACCTGCGGCACGTCTGTCGTGGAGTCCCGGGACGACGATCCGCCCGGACACCTCGGTGGGGGAGATTCGGGTGACCAATGGAACAAGCCGGGAGCGGTCGATAGGAGCGTCCTTCCGGCCGGCGTCCCGACCACGACGGTCGTGGTGGCCGGCACTACCTCGGCGGCGATCGATTCCGAGGGAGCCGTCCGGACCTGGGCGACAACGGAGACGATGCGCTCGGCTGTCCCGCCAGCGCTGGCGTCCGGAGACCGCAGCAGCTCCCGCCGACGGGGCGTTGCGATCGCCGGGCCGATCGGTGGTGGGCCCGGAGACCCGGTCCGCCGGGGGCGGCCCGGCACCCCTCGGATCGTGCTGTGCTCGCCCGACTGGGGGGACTCCCCGATCACCCGGGGGAAGGGGTGGCCAGACGCGGGAACAGGACGGAGCCGGAGCTCCGCCCTGTTCCTCGAGCCGGACACCGGAACCGGCACCCGGAGGGCCTGCTTCTAGCTGCTGCTCTACGAGTTACTGGATCTTCGCCTTGCTGTCTGCAGCGATGGCCGCCGTGGCGATGGTCACGCCGGGCTGATTGAAGTCGTTGACGAAGTTCCCGGTCGTACCAGGCCCGGTGTCCGCTCCCAGGCACGTGGTGAGCTTCAACGGCTCTCCCGCATGTGCGGCAGGGGCAGTGAGCTTGCCCTTGAGGTTGAATCCGGCTTCACCGCTCGCACACGTGAGCGCAACGGCCGACGACGTCAGGTTCGCCGTGTACTTCGTGGCGCCGATCTTGATGGACAACGTCCCGATCTCCGACCACAGCGTCGACGCATTCGAGGCGAAGCTGCCCTCGTTGTCGTAGTTGTACTGTCCGACCGAGCATCCCGTCACCGGGGTGTTCGTGCCGGTGCACTGGGTACTGGGTGTGGTGATGCTGATGGGGTTCGTCTTGCCGACCCCTCCGGCGGGCGGAGTACAGCCGTACTTCACCGTGGTGGTGGTGGCCGTCGACGTGGACGCCGACTCGAACGAACCGTTCTGGGACAGTCCGGGAGCTGCGAAGTCGACGGTCCCGGATGTCACCTTGCAGGTGATGGCCAGGGCGGTGGCCCCGGCGGTGCCGGTCTGGATCACCGAGGTGACCGCGGTGGCCCCCATGGGTATCGCGACCGCGGCAGCGATCAATAACATCTTTCTCAGCATCTTGTTGCTCCGTTCCCCCCGCACGCATGCAGGACTACCACCGGGCGGCGGGCGCCACCCAGGGCTTCGTCGTACCCGGCCCGACCGCAGGCAAACGCCCGATCTGCCGGGGGGCCAGGAGCACCTGGGATCGGGTACCGGGGGGCAGCCGTAGGCACGGTGGCCAGCACGTCCGCCGCCTCCGCCCGAGCCCTCCCAGCCGCGAAGCGGGTGGGAGGGTGCCACGCGACCGTGCCCGATGAGGCCCCAATTGGAAGAAGGGGGAGGCAGGGCGACGACCCTGCCTCCCCCTTCTGGAGGAGCTGCTGCTCAGGAACGGTGTCTAGACGTTCCCACTCCCCTGGATGAAGTAGTTGGTGCTGTTGTCCTTCTCGGCGAGCGTGTTCGTCACCAGGAAGCTGCTGTTGGAGATGTTGAACGTACCCGGGAGGTCATCGCCCGGAGCCGATCCTGCGGCACAACCCGGCACCGGTTGACCAGCGTTGGCGGCATAGGCGGGGATGGTGCAGAGGTCCGAGTAGACCTGCACCCCGATGCCCTGGCCGGAGATGGTGTCATTGCTGGCCGTGGAGGCCGGCGCATAGGACTGGCCGCTGTACTGCAGCACCTGGATCCCGACGTTGCCGGCGACGTGCACCTTGTTGTTCACGATCGAAGCGACGCCCTGATCGAGCTGGATCTGCTCGTCCCCGTTGTCCTTGAAATTGTTGTCCGAGATCGTGACCTCGGGAGACAACGGCTCGGTGGCTGCGGCCGAGCCGTAGTAGACGCCGATGTCATTGTGGCTGATCTTGGATCCGCTCAGGCTGGAACCCTTCTTCGCACCGTAGAACAGCACCCCGGTCGCCTGGGCCGAGTCGTTCTGTGCATCTGGTCCACAGACGGGCGCCGCGATGTTGCACTCGTTGTCGGACACGGTGGCACTGGAGATGATCCCCTTGGCGCCGTAGGCGACCTCGATCCCGTTCTCCGCGGTACCGACCGGTCCACGACCGGTGACGGTCGCCTTGGTGACCGTGAGGGTCGTCCCCTTGCCCGTCGCCGTGATGCCGTTCTTCTGGTACCCCGAGACGGTGGTGTTGGTGAGGGTCGCACTGGCACTCTCGTTGGGAGTCGGTCGCGCCGAGCCCACCTGGACGGCGACGCCGCCCTGACAGCCGACGGCCGAGTCACCAATGGGGACGCCTGCGCCCTGGACCGTCAGGCCGTTGGCCACCAGGTTGCTGCCCTGACCCACGAGCACGCCGTAGAGGCTGTCGTAGCAGGTCCCGGCCGGCCAGTAGGCCGACACGGTGAGCCCGGTGATGTTGACCGTGCCGAGGCTGCAGATGGAGATCTCATCCTGGGGCTGCTGGGAGACGGCCCCGATGGAATTGTCACACGACGTGGTGGAGTTGACCGGGGCGGCCGGCAGCTGCACCGTGGCCGGACCGTTCGTCACCAGGGACACGGGCTGGGTGATGGTCAGCTGCTCCACGTAGGGATTGACGCTGGCGCAGATGTGGATGGTTGCACCGCTCGCCGCGGCGTTGATCGCCGACTGGATCGTCGCGTACCCCGGGTGGGTACAGGAGGTGCCCGGTGCGCCGGCGAGCGGCGCCACGTTCGACACGTACAAGCTGGTCGGCGGGCCCACGGCCCCTGCCTGCGTGACGGGGATGGTGACCAGCCCCCCCACGACCGCGGCCGACAGGGCCGCGAGAATCATCGAACTTCTCCGCATGGTTCCGCCTTTCTCGATTGCTCAGCTCGACCCTGGATTCGCACCTCGGGGCCGCGCTGCATCGCCTGACGGTGCAATCTGCTCCCGCCAGGGTTCCGCTGCAATGTCGGTAATGTACAACAGACTCGGCCGTCGGGCATCACCAAATTTGAGGCTCTCCCGCGGAGGCTGACCGTCCGGCGCCGCTCGATCACCGTCGGTGAGGTTCGCCGCCGGGATCACTCGCCCGAGCTCCCTCGACGCCGCGACGCCGACTGACCCGGAGCGCGCGGGCCGGTCGGGAAGGCCCGGTTACTGCAGGTTCGCGCTCCCGACCACGCTGTTGGGGCGGTCGACGACCACCCCCGTGTTGCCGGTCACGGTGAGGTCGCCGACGACACAGTTGTTGACCACGGTCACACCACCGGAGTCCTGGCTCACGACGAGGATGCCCAAGGCCGCCGCCTGTCGGAGCGAGACGCCGCCGGTGTCCGAGGTCAGGCCCACACCGCCGATGAGGGTGGACCCCCCGCACGACGAGGTGCCGTCACCGACGACGACGGGCGTGGTGGCCCTGGTGACGGTGAGGAGCAGTGCCAGGCTGGTGCTGCAGATCCGCACCGACCCACCGTTGGAGACCAGTGCCCCGAGGACCAGGGCCCCTTCGGAGTCCAGTGATCCACCGGCGTTGACGGTGATCGACCCGATGACCGTGCAGCCGGGATTGATCCGCACGGACTGACCTGCGGTGACGGTGACCGAGCCGATGGTCAGGCACGCCAGCGTCCTGGTGTTGGAGACGGTGAGCGTGCCGGCGACGAAGGTGAAGGTGTAGTTCGTCGCCTTCAGGGTGCCGGGCAGGCACGTGATGGCGTAGGAGCCCGCCGGACTCATCGAGGTGGCCGCGGTGGAGCAGGCCGCCGTGCCGGTCACCCCCGACGTGGCCAGGGTCTGCCCGTTCACGAAGCCGGTGATGGTGGCGGTAAGTGCCGGCACCGACGACCCGAACGTCATGCTCTGGTTGTTGGCTGTGACCGTGAGGGTCGCCGGCGTGACCGCCACCGTGCCTGCGGCGTAGGTGATCACGTAGTTGGCATCCGACGCGCCTGAGCAGGTCGAGCTGTAGTTGCCCACCGGGCTGGTGGCACCGGCCGCGGTGGAGCAGGCCAGCCCGGCACCCAGGGCCGAGATGCCGTCACCGTTGACGAATCCGCTCGCCGTGGGGGTGATCGCCGGGGCGTGCGATCCGTAGGTGATCGTGGCCGACGAGGCGGTGATGGACAGCGGCGCGGCGGTGATGTGCACCGATCCGGGCACGTAGCTGATGGTGTAGTTCGGGTCGACCGCTCCCGAGCAGGTGCTGGCATACGTGCCGACCGGGCTGGAGGTGGCCGCCGACGTGGCACACGTGGGAGCCTTGGACAGCGAGGACGGTCCGTCACCGTTGACGAAGCCCGAGTAGGTGGGCGTGATCGCCGGGCCGGCCGATCCGTAGGTCCGCGACTGCGACGAGGCGGAGATGACCAGGGCCGATGCCCCCACCACCACGGTGCCGGGAACGTAGGTCACCGTGTAGTCCGGGTCGGAAGCCCCCGAGCAGGTGCTGGCGTAGGAGCCCACCGGGCTGTTGGGGGTCGCGGCGGTCGAGCAGGTGGGCAGCGAGTTGAGAACTCCGGACTGCTCCCCGTTGACGAAGCCCGAATAGACCGGCGTGATCGTGGGCGGTGTGCCGCCGTAGGTCATCGACCCCGACGAGGCGGCCACCACCAGCGGCGCGGCGACCTCCTGGACCGTCCCCGGCACGTAGCTGCTCGTGTAGTTGGGATCGGCCGCACCCGAGCAGGTGCTCGGGTAGCTGGCCACCGGGGAGGTGGCGGTGGCGGTCGTCGAGCAGGTCAATCCGGCCCCGAGGTCGGCGACCGTGTCCCCGTTCTGGAGGCCGGTGACTGAGGCGGTGATGGTCGGCGGAGAGCCTCCGTAGGCGAAGGAGCCGGATGAGGCGGTGATGGTCAGAGGGGCGGCCGTGACCTGCACCGACCCGTCGACGTAGCCCACGCTGTAATTAGGATCGACCGCCCCGGAGCACGAGCTGTCGTAGCTGCCGACCGCACTCGTCGGGGTGGCCGCCGTCGAGCAGGTCAACCCGGCCCCGAGCACCGACACCGACTCGCTGTTCTGGAGGCCGGAGACGGACGGGGTGATGGCCGGCACCGTCCCGCCGTAGACCATCGACGGCGACGAGGCCGTCACCGTGATCGAGGCCGGCGACACCGTCACGCTGCCACCCACGTAGGAGATCACGTAGTTGGGGTCGGCCGCGCCCGAGCACGAACTGGCGTAGCTGCCGACCGGGCTGGTCGGCAGGACCGGAGAGCTGCACGACGGCTGGGTGACCAGCGAGGACGCCGTGTCACCGTTGACGAAGCCGGAGTAGGCGGGGGTGATGTTGGGGGTGGCGTCCCCGTAGGAGATGGATCCCGAGCCGGCGGTGATGCTGAGGGGCGTCGGGGCCACCGTCTCGGTCCCGGCCACATAGCTGATGGTGTAGTTCGGATCGACCGCGCCCGAGCACGTGTTGGCGTAGGTGCCCACCGGACTGGACGAGGTGGCGGCCGTCGCGCAGACCGGCGCAGTGGTCAGCGAGGCGGCGCTGTCACCGTTGGTGAAGCCGAGGTAGGTCGGAGCGACCGTGACCGGGGTGTCGCCGTAGTTCATGCTCCCGGTCGACGCCACCACCAGCAGCACCGCCTGGCCGATCACCACGGCGCCGGGGACATAGCTGATCTCATAGTTGCCGTCGACCGCGCCCGAGCAGCTGCTCGCGTAGGTTCCGGCCGGGCTCGACCCGGTGGCCACGGACGTGCAGGTCGGCGCCGTCGCGAGGGACGACGCGGTGTCACCGTTGACGAAGCCGGTGTAGGACGCGGTGATGGCCGGGACGGCGTTGCCGTAGGTGACGGCCGCCGAGGAGGCAGTGACGGTCAGCGGCGTGGGATTGACGGTCACGCTCCCGTCCGCGTAGGTGACGGTGTAGTTGGTGTCCACCGCCCCCGAGCACATCGACGAGTAGCTGCCCACGGGGCTCGACGAGAGCGCCGAGGAGGTGCACTGGAGGTCCGCTCCCAGCACCGACACGTCGTCGCTGTTCTGCAGCCCGGACACCGACGGGGTGATGACCGGCGGGGAGTCGCCGTAGCTCATCGACCCGGACGACGCGGTGATGGTCAGCGGCGCCGGGCTGTCGGTGACCGTGCCGGCCACGTAGTTGATGGCGTAGTTGCCGTCGGTGACGCCGGAACAGTTCGACGGGTAGGAGCCGACCGGGCTGGTGGGGGTGGCGGTGGTCGAGCAGGTCAGGCCGGCGCCGAGGACGTCCGGTCCCTCACCGTTCTGCAATCCGGTCACCGTGGGGCTGATGACCGGCACGTTCCCTCCGTAGGTCATCGAGCCGGACGAGGCGGTCACGGTGAGGGGCGCCGGCGTGACCGTCACCGAGCCGTTCACGTAGGTGATCGCGTAGTTGGGGTCGCTGGCACCCGAGCACGTCGAGGCGTAGGAGCCGACCGCGCTGGTGGCGCTCGCGGTCGTCGCACACTGGAGACCGGCGCCGAGGACGGACGCTCCCTCGCCGTTCTCGAGACCGACCACGGTGGGCTCAATGGTCGGCACGCCACCTCCGTAGGTCATCGAGTCCGACGAGGCGGTGACGGTGACGGGGGCGGGGCTGACGGTGACCGAGCCGTTCACGTAGGAGATGGCGTAGTTGGGGTCGGACGCTCCGGCACAGGTCGACGCGTAGGTGCCCACCGGGCTGGAGATCGTCGCCGAGGTGCTGCACGACGGCTGCGTGTCCAGGGATGCCGCGGTGTCACCGTTGAGGAATCCGGAGTATGTGGGGGTGATCGCCGTGGCAGCCGTGCCGTAGGTGGTGGCCACCGATGACGCGGTGATGTGCAGCGGCGCGGCACCCACGGTGATCTGTCCGGGCGTGTAGCTGATGGTGTAGTTGGCGTCCACCGCGCCCGCACAGGTGGTGGGGTAGGTGCCGACCGGGCTGGCCGCGGTGGCCGTGGTCGAGCAGGTCGGTGCCGTGGTCAGTGACGCCGAGGTGTCACCGTTGACGAAACCGACGTAGCTGGGGGTCACCGCGGGTGGGGCACCTCCGTAGACACTGGTGCCCGAGGAGGCGGCGATGCTCAGGGTGGCTGCGCTGACCACGATCTCGCCCTGGGCATAGGTGACCGAGTAGTTCGGATCGACCGCGCCCGCACAGGTGGTGGCGTAGGTGCCGACCGGGCTGGCCGCGGTGGCCGTGGTCGAGCAGGTCGGTGCCGTGGTCAGTGACGCCGAGGTGTCACCGTTGACGAATCCCGTGTACAGGGCGGTGACCGGCGGCGCCGCCGTCCCGTAGGTGGCCGGCGAGGAGGAGCCGGAGATGGTGAGGGGTGCGGGGGTAACCGTGACCGCGCGGGTGGTGGCGGAGCTCCCGGTCGCCGCGGCGTCACCGGAGTAGGCGGCCCCGATGTTGTGGACGGCCGCGGTGAGGCCCGACGTGGTGCACTGGGCCTGGAAGTTGGAGCCCGACGGGGTGAGCGCCACCGCTCCACAACCGGCGAGCGTGGACGAGCCGTCGGTGAAGTCGACGGTGCCACCGCCGTCCGAACCGCTGACCACCGCGGTCAGGGTCTCCGACTGTCCGTAGGTCGGCGACGCCACCGACGGGGTCAGTGTGGTCGAGGTGGAGGCCGGGCCGGGCACGGCCACGGCCAGGCTGTGGGACGACGACGAGTCCGAGGCCAACGAGCTGAAGGTCGTGTTCGCGGACACCGAGACCTGGACCGGGGAGGAGGAGTTGGCCGTGGTGCCGTTACCGAGCTGGCCGTCACCGTTCAGACCCCAGCTGTAGAGGGTGCCGCTCGGGAGGAGCGCCAGGCTGAAGTAGAGGCCGGCGGAGATAGCGGACGGCGTGCTCCCGGCCGGGAGGCTGACGACCACCGGGCTCGGCGAGTTGGTGCTCAGTCCGTCACCGAGCTGTCCGTAGAGATTGTTGCCCCAGGCGTACAGGTGGCCGTCGGAGCCGATGGCGAGGCTGTGGTACAGACCGGCGGCGATGGCGGTGGCCGTCACGCCGGCGGGGAGCGAGACCACGGTCGGGGTCGTGCTGGTCGTCTTGGTTCCGTTGCCCAGCTGTCCCTTGGAGTTGTCCCCCCAGGCGTAGAGATTGCCGTCGGATCCGACGGCCAGGCTGTGGTAGCCGCCGGCGGCGACCGCGGTCGCCCTCACGCCGGTGGCCAGTGAGATCTTCACCGGGGTCGACGGCGTGGTCTCGCTGCCGTTGCCCAGCTGCCCGTCGACGTTGTACCCCCAGGCATAGACCTTGCCGCTCCCGTCGATGGCCAGGTCGTGGTACTGGCCGGCGGCGATGGCCGTGATGGTCGCGCCCGCCGGGATGGAGACGAGGACGGGGACCGACGAGTTGGTGAAGTTGCCGTCACCGAGTTCGCCGAAGGCATTGTCGCCCCAGGCGTAGAGCTTCCCGTTGGAGCCGAGGGCCAGGCTGCTCTGGGCGCCAGCCGCGATCTGGACCGCCTGCACCCCGGTCGGCAGCTGGACCACCACCGGTGTCGAGGAGGAGGTGGTGGTGCCGTTGCCCAGCTGGCCGGAGCCGTTGAGGCCCCAGGCGTAGAGGCTGCCGTTCGACCCGATGGCCAGGCTGTGGTTGCCGCCGGCCGCACTGGTCACCGGGGTGACGCCGGCCGGGAGGGTCGCCGGACCGGGAACCAGTGCGTCCGTCGTGGAGCCGTTGTCCAGCTGCCCCCACGCGTTGTAGCCCCATCCATCGAGCACCTGGGCCGACGCCGCGGCTGCGGGCAGCGTCGAGACGCCGAGTGCCGCGGAGATCGAGGACACCGCCAACACGACGACCGCGAAGATGCGCCGCCCAGCATGGCGCCCCCCGGTCTTGCTCCGCCCGCCATCCGTATCCGACGATCGACCGCTCATGTCGTTTCCTTCCCACCGTTGGTGATGTTCTGCCACCGACCGGTCCCCACGGACGTCGGTGGATACTTCGAGAGAGACCGCGTCGCACGGACGCGGAGCGGGCCCCCGGTGTTCCTCAGCCCGCCGTGGTGGCACCCCTGCCGCCGCCACACCGGATCTTCCGGCCGGTCCCGGACGCCCGCGTGGTGGTCACCCGGCCAGCTCGATGCTGCTCTGGGTCGGATCCACCGTCAGCGTGGAGATGTGCCCCGGTCCGTTGCCGATGCAGTTCATCAGCGCGGCACTGGACGCTGAGTCGAACACCGTGTCCAGGGTCACCGGCCCGTTGAACGAGCCCTTGGCGGTCCCGCTGAACGTGAAGCTGTAGGGAAGGGCGCCACCACCCGCCAGCGGGGCGGAGGTCATCGGGGCCTTCGTCACCCCGTCCGAGGAGGGCGTCCAGGCGAACTTGGGAATGCTCGAGGACGTGTTGAGCTTGGGGGCGAAGGTGCTGAGGGAGTCGCACCCGCCGACGTGCGTGACGCCGTTGAGGACGATGGCCGGCATGGTCAGCGTCGTGGCCTTGGTGCCGACGCCGCCCGTGGGGACCGTGCCGCTGGTGGCCGTACCCGTGCACGACCCGAGCGTCGCCGGGGCGATGGTGATGACTTCCTTGCCACCCGCCGGGACCACGGTGCCCTTGCCGTGCTTGAGGGGCGGGGAGAAGGAGAAGGTGGTCCCGTACGAGCAGGTGACCGCACCGGTGGCCGAGACCGGCGTGGCCGATGTCGGCGACGCCATGGCCATGAGCCCCACTATGGGAAGGAGGACCGCCACGAGCATCTTGACCCGACTGGACGTCACCATCTGATCCCCCTTCATCACGCGGAGCCCCGCGCGCGCCTGTCGGAGTCTGCTCATCGATGCAGTCGGTGGCCGTACCAACCAACAAGCTCCGCCGTTCACCGGGCAAGCTAACAAACTGTTCTCGGATTTAGAATCCTCAAAAGTGATGAAGCGCCTGCCCGCACGTGGGCCGACGGTGTCACGGGCCCGCGGCCGACCACTGACAGTGCGGGCAGATCCGCTGCCGGGGTACCGGTCCCGAGGGCCCACCGGCCCGCAGCTGGTGGGCCCTCGGGTCAGGCGCTGTCGTACCTCAGATCCGCTTGGGGTCGCCGGAGGTCGCGAAGCTGGCGGGGTACGTGATGACCTCGGTGACGGTCAGTACGTTCGAGCCGTTTGGTGCCGTGGAGATGTAGTTGACGCACGGCCCGGGTGCTGCCGGATTGGCCAAGGGGTCGCACAGCGGGAGCAGCCCCGTGTACACCGTCGCGCCGCTGGCGTCCGTCCCCTGCGCAGCCGGCTGGCCACTCACGTCGACGAACGACTGGGTCGCCTGGAAGCAGACCCAGAAGGCGGTCGAGTCGCCGGGCGACCCGGGTGCGGACGGGTTGAGGACGACCCCGTCCGAGACGGGGAAGCTCTCGGTCGAGGTGATGGTCCCCTGCGGAGCGCTGAACGTATTGCTCTCGCTGAGCACGCTCGGCGCGTGCAGGAACGCGTCCCCGCAGTTGAGCTCGCTCGCTCCCGAGTTGGGGTTCGCTGACACGAGGAGCGTTCCGGTCTGACCGGTTGACGTTCCCACCGTCGCACTGATCGGCTGCGTGGTGGTCGGGGTCACGGTGCCGGAGCACGTCGCCCCCGAACAGACGGTCACCGAGTCGGCCACGACCACGTTGTTGCTGGTCACCGTGGTTGTCGAGCCGCCGACGTCCACGATGTTGAAGGAGACCGGGTCAGGCTCGGCCCCGTGGGGATCGTCCACCGTGTTCGCGCCGTACGCATGGGTCCCGGTCACCGTGAACGTTCCGCCGGAGCCGCTGACCACGACCGGATTCGGGCTCGAGCCGGTGGTGCTGG
>CAZULR010000003.1:0-1604 GCA_964621235.1 uncultured Acidimicrobiaceae bacterium | reverse complement strand
GTTCCGCCGGAGCCGCTGACCACGACCGGATTCGGGCTCGAGCCGGTGGTGCTGGTCGTTCCGTCGCCCCACGTGATGGTCGTGTTGGCGAAGTCCGAGAGCGGGGCCGCCGCGTCGCCGTCCGTGAACGTGGCACTCGTCGTGAAGGCCACATTGGTCTGCTGCGCACCGATGACGACGGCGGGACCCGGGGTCAGTGGCGCGTCAGCGACGACGACGGACCCGGGGCCCGACGTGACGGAGGCGACGTTGCTAGCGGTGTACTGCTGCAGCGGGGGATCGGTGACGGTCACCGTCGGGCTGAACGGCCCCTCTTCCGCGTAGGTGTGGCTCCCGCTCACTGCATACGAGCCCGATGACCCCGTGACGGTCCCCGCGCTCGAGGTGCCGTCACCCCAGTTGACGAGGGCGGTGAACTCGCTGGCCGGCGAGATCGACCCCCGAGCGGTGAACGTGGTGACCGGGCCGGTCCAGGCCGTGCCCTCGACCGGTTGGGGTGTCAGGGCGGGCACGGCGACCTTCAGCCCGGGCTGGAGGGTCGCCGTCGCGGTCGACCGGGTGGGAGCGGCCTCGAGCGACAAGAAGGTCGTCCCCTGGGGCAGGAGGGCGGTGGTGAAGTTGATCGTCCCGGAGCCCACCGTCCGCCCACTGGTGGTGAGGTTCGAGAAGGTGTTGTCCGGGCCCTGGTAGTCGTAGGGGTTGATGCCCGTCGTCCTGCCCCTGCTGGTCGTGTACGAGGGGCCACTGTTCGGTCCGTTGTTCTGGCAGTAGGACGAGGACACCGGTGACGTGAAGGTGAGGGTGCAGATCCCGTCGCTGTCGAATCCGAAGACGTTGCTCGATCCCGTGACGGCGATGCTCGACAGGACGGCGTTGGAGTTGTTCACCACCCCGACGACCACGTCGTCCCCTTCGCCCCTCGTGCCACCGTCGAAGGACGCGGTATTGGCACCGGGGGTGATCGAGACACTGCCGCTGGGGTTCACGGTGAGCACGTAGGCGCAGCCACTGCCGGCGCCGACGCTGGGGCACACCGCAGTGGCGCCCACGCCGCTGGACACCGCGGCCCCCACCAGTGTCGCTCCGCCTGCCACCACTGCACAGCTCACGAAGAGCACTGCGATGCGCCTGAATCGTTTCATCGTCCATCTCCTGTCTCCGCCGGTACACCGCCTCCGGCAAGCCGCTCGCCCTGGCCCCTCCTTGACGGAGGGGACATGGCCGGACGATAGACCGCCGCCTAAGCGCTGACAATCGGTAGCGCCGCAACCCCTGGTTCGAGGAGGTCCGGGACCCAGACGACACCCAGCGACTCGAGGATGCGGTCGCTCTCCCGGATCAGGTCCTCCGGGCCCCGTCCCCCGTCGTCCAGGCCGAGGGCGGCCAGGACCCGGAGCGTCAGCGCGACCTCGTAGTCGACCTGGTTTACACGCGCCGCCTCCAGGCTGTGGCGCAGGGCGTCGGCGGCGCCCGGACGGTCCCCCAGCCGGGCCAGGGCCACACCTCGTACCCGGTGCAACAGGGGGACGGGTGCCACCGCGCCCAGGGCCCGGGCCTGCTCCAACTCCGACTCGGCCCGGGCCCGGGCCCCGTCGACGTCGCCG
>CAZULR010000002.1:0-34169 GCA_964621235.1 uncultured Acidimicrobiaceae bacterium | reverse complement strand
GTCGATCCGTCGAGCGGGCACCGCCGCCCAGCCTCCGGAGCGATGCAGTACCGCCCGTCTCCTCCCGCCAGGAGACGGGCGCGCCCGGGCGGATCGGTCGCAATTGAGGGCGGCCGGCCCACCGGACCGGGGCGGAATCGGTCCGGTGGCCGGTCGGCCCAAGGGCCACGTCGCGGTCGGTCGACGTCACCGCAGTGGAACTTTCCCCCACCGACGCCCCGTCAAACCGAGAATCTCCGGCCGCTCCCCGCGCGTCGCCGGTCCCGATGGCGACCGGCCGACGGTCGATCAGCGGCCGGACGGGGCCGATTGGCCCGACCGATCCAACCGGTCGAGCCACCTGCCCATCTCGTCGACCACCGAGGCCCGCAACCAGGTGCGGTGCATCGGATGGTCGATGCCAGGCACGACCCGGCTCGTGACCACTCCGCGCCGGAGCGTCCGGGACCAGGTGCGGCCCACTCGGTCCTCGAGGAACTCGAGGCCGTCATCGCCTTCGGCGAACAGCGCGAGCACCGGCGTTCGGCCGGCATCGAGCTCACGGAGCCAATCGGCCGCCGGATGGCGGACTCCGACGACGTCGAGTGCCGACCAGGCCCCGACCCGTCGTCCGCGCTTGAAGTGGCGGATCTCCTCCGCACGACGGACGCGCGTCTCCTTGACGATGTCGGCCTCCACCGGGTCGCCGGGAGACCAGTAGAGCTGCGGATTGATGGCGATCACCCCGTCGAGGTGGTGCGTTACCGCCGCCCGCAGTGCGACCCAGGCCCCGGCGCAGAGGCCGGCGACGACCACCCGGTCGTGACCCTCCGCATGCAGGTCGTCCACGACCGAGGCGACCTCGTCCACGCAGTGGGCGTCGTACGGACGGCCGGGAGCATGACCGAGGTCGGGACTCTCGCCCCAGCCCGAGAAGTCCAACCGGATCGACGTGACGCCGGACTCCGCCAGCGCCCGCGCGAAGTCGACCCATGCCCGTCCGGGACCCACATGGGGCTCGGAGCCCGAGTTGCACCAGACCACCGTCACCCGCCGGATGCCCACGGCGTCGGTCTGGACGCCGACGAGGCGCTCGGCGCCGAGACGGACGACGCGCTCCGCAGACGGACCCGCCCGGCCGGCGACGTCCTCCTCCGGGATCCTCCCGGGGGCCGTGGCCGACCGGCCCACCCAGTCACTGACCGCCTGAACCACGGCGTCGGGAACGTCGGAGTACTCGGTCGGGCGATCGAGGGCGACGTCCGAGCCGGGCACCACCGCATGGTCGGCGGAGGTGCCGAGCGACCGCAGGCGCCCGAGGAGGCCGTCGCTGGGTGCCCGGTCGTCGCGGTCGACAACGAGGACCTGCGGGGCGGGTGACCTGTCGAGCTGCAAGACGTCGACGGTGCCCAGCTCATCGAGGGTCGCGGGTCCGAAGACACTGCCGGCGTGGGCGATGCCACCGCCGGTCCCGACAACGTCGGCCGGGACGGGCAGTCCGAGCAGTCGGAGCTCGCGCACGTAGGACCGGCCCCGTTCCACCGGGGCCCACGCCACGATCCTGTCGGCACCCACCGAACCGCCCTCGAGGAGGGCGAGCGTGGCCCCGAACCGCACACCGGCGATGATCAGCGACGAGCAGCCGATGCCTCGCAGGTGGGCAGCCGCCTCCCCCACCGACCGTCTCCACGCCCCGAGCCGATCGGGGTCGTCGGGACCGCCGGCGGAGTCGCCCGTGCCGTCGAGGTCGAAGCGGAGCACGCTGCATCCCTGAGCCGCCAACCGTTCAGCCAGTGCCCGCAGGGCCCGATGGGTCGTCCAGTACTCGTAGCCGAGCGGGGGCACCACCACGACCCCGGTCTCCCCGGGACCGGACGCCGGTTGTGTCCGCCAGCCGAGGAGTGGTCGATCGTCCGGCCCGAACCAGATCGCGCGCTGGCGAAGGGACCGCCACGCAACCGACGTTGACGTGGGGCCCGCATCCACCACTCCGGGGGGCCGTGTCGGAATTGTCGTGATGCACGGTTCTACCTGTTCGCACTGGCAATTGTCGATCACCGACCACTCCGCGTGACAGACTTCTCCGATGTCGGACGACGTCGATCCGGCGACCCTGGACGACACGAACCGCCCCCTGTGGTCCGGGGTGGCCGCCGAGTACGCCATCGAGGGTTGGGGCGACCCGGGCGAGCTCGGGGCCCTGATCCTGGCGGCGGACCGGGCGCGCGGCCGTCCGGTGCTCGATCTCGGGGTCGGCGGCGGACGGACGACGGCCCTCCTCCGCCTCATCTCGTCGGACTACATCGGGATCGACTACACCCCCGAGCTCGTGGAGCTGTGCCGGCGACGGCACCCCGACGCCGACATTCGCCTGGGGGACGCCCGCGATCTGTCGGACCTCCCCGACGGCTCCCAGGGCCTGGTGCTCTTCAGCAACAACGGCATCGACGCCGTCGACCACCACGGGCGCGGGCGCGTCCTGTCCGAGGCCCATCGGGTGCTCGGCACGGGCGGCGTCCTCTGCTACTCGACGCTCAACAAGGACGGTCCGTTGTTCGGTGCCCATCCCGGGAACGCCCCCGGCATCACGTGGGAGGTCGGATCGCTCCTACCCGCCCCGGCGGAGGATACCGGGCCGGGTGGCCGGGGTGGTGGCGAGGACTCCGGCATGCGCGCCGTGCGGAACTGGCGTCGGTTGCGGCACCGATTCCGCGACGAGGGCGACTGGGGGCTCGCCCCGTTCGCGGCCCACGAGTTCGGCCTCGTGACCCACTTCGTGACGCTGGCGGGCGCCCGGGCCGAACTGGAGGACCACGGCTTCGCACTCGATGCCGTCGTGCCGTGCGACCGGGCAGTCCCGCTCGGCGCCGACGAGGGGACCGACGCGCTGTACTTCCATCTGGTGGCCCACCGCCGCTGACCCGGTCGTCGCCCGACTGCTGTGGCACGGACAGGCCCGGGCCGGTCGTGGGAGGATCTGCCCATGGACACGCCCGATGTCGCCGAGGAGCTGGCGGTCACGGACCGCACCCGTCTGCGTCGGCACGCGCGTGAGGGCTCCCACGGACGGGCCGACCTCCATGCGGTGCTCGACGCCGGGTTCGTCTGCCACCTGGGGCTCCAGACCCCCGACGGTCCCATGGTGCTGCCCACCAGCTACGGCCGGGACGGCGAGCGGCTCTACCTCCACGGCTCGGTGGCCAGCCGGAGCCTCCGGGCAGCCCTCGACGGCGTGCCGATGTGCGTGACCGTGACCCACGTCGACGGTGTCGTGATCGCCCGCTCCGTGTTCGAGCACGCACTCAACTACCGCTCCGCCATCATCTACGGGATCCCCGAGGTCCTCACCGACCCGGCCGACAAGTTGACGGGCATGCGCGCCATCGCCGAGCAGATCGCCCCCGGCCAGTGGGGTTACGCGCGCGAGCCCACGGACGAGGAGCTGGCCGTCACCACCGTCCTCGTCCTCCCCCTCGACGAGGCGTCGGTGAAGGTGCGGACGGGACCACCGCGCGACGGCGACGGGCCCGACGCCGACCGGCCGGTGTGGGCCGGGGAGCTCCCGCTGCGCACGGTACGGCTCGAACCGCGGCCCGACCCCGCGCTGCGGGGCGCCGTGCCGCTCCCCCCGCACCTCGCCGGCCCGGGAGTCGCGGGAGGCGTCCCGACGTGGACGCCCACCGACTGACACTCCCACGTCGACCGGTCGTCCTCACAGTCAGGCGAGGCGGTCCTCCACCGCACGGACCTTCGCCGTCATCCTGTCGTCCGGGGCTCCCGGCCGGTAGTCGATCTTGACGACCACCGAGGCACGCCCCGCCTCGCGACCGACGAGTTCGGTGCAGGCACGGACGACGGCCATGACCTCGTCCCAACCGCCTTCGAGGTTGGTGAACATGGCGTTGGTCTCGTTGGGGAGGCCGCTGGCCCGGACGATGCGGACGCACTCGGACACCAGGTCGGCGACGGAGTCACCGGCGCCGAGCGGGGAGACGGAGAACGCGACGAGCATCCCCCCAGCCTTCCATCCGGGCGAGGCTTTGGCCACGGCGGGTCGCCGATCACTGGTTCGTCTTGACCGCGGCCCGGAGTTGCGTCGGTGCGGCGATCTTGGTCGAGATCGTCACCACGGTCGACGCGGTGACGCCGGCCGGCTCCACCTGGAGGTAGAGGAGACCGCTGACCGCCATCGCCGTCGTGCTCGTGATGGTGGTGGTCGAGTTCTTGCTCAGGGTCCCACCCACCTGGGTGCCGGCACCCCCGGAGCATTTGGTCGCCGACCACGCCACGGCGCACTGGAACACCTTGAACGTCGGGTTCCCTCCGGTCGGGTTGGAGACGGTCACCGAGTACGACTCGGCCACCAGCGCGACCGTGCCGTTGTTCGTGACCGTCGACGTCTGGTCGGTGTTCGTCGTGAAGGTCATCGTGGTCACCGAGGCCGTCACCCCCCACGTGGCCGAGGTGACCGACTCGCTGCCCACAGCCTTGCCCCCGAGCCCGGCGGCGCCGGCGATCGGAGGGACCAGGGCCACACCGCAGAGCAGGACGGCCGCCAGGGCGGCCGTCCTGCCTGCGTTGCGTTGGGTGCGGTACTGCATCAACCGTTGACTACTGGTTGGTGGCGACGCCGGCGCGCTGCTGCTCGGTGAAGGTGAAGCCGAGCGACGTCGTCAGGTTCTGGATCGTCGAACCGGGAGCGACACCGTTGGTCGAGGTCTCGGTGGCGACCAGGCCCAGGCTGAACTGCACGTGCGCCAGTTGTCCGGTGGCCGCGGCCAGGGACGGGACGTTCGACAGTGCCGTGGCCGTCGCCAGCGCGCTCACCTGGGTGGTGGGCAGGATCGACGTGGTCGTGCCCGAGCAGACGCCGGTGGACACGGTCCATGCGACCGAGCACTGCGTCGCGGTGAGCGTCAGACCCTCACCGGCGACACTCCCGTTGGTCAGGGCGTTCGACGGTGTGCCGACCACCCCGAGCGTCATGCCGGCGGCCGAGGCCAGTGTGCCGGTGTTGTTGAGGTTGACGTACACGTTGTCGGTGTCGCCGGGGGCCATTTTCGGGGTGAAGTTGCTGAACCCGCTGGAGGTCCCGTCGCCGGTGAGCGTCAGGTTCAGCGAGCCGGAGGTCACGCTCTCGGCTCCGGTGGCGGTGGCCGACAGGCCGGCGTAGACGCCGGCGGTGGCCAGGAGGCCGACCGAGGTGACGAGGAGGCCGGACACGGCGATCTTGCCGTAGCCCGCCCCCTTCATGGCGGTGTGACGGTGCTTGGACACTGCAGTTTCTCCTTGGTGATCTGTGGATCTATGGATGGGATGGGTGTTGCGGGTACAGGGTGGGGACAGAGGTGCCGTGCCGCAGGTGTCGGGACCTCACGGCGGCGGCTCAGTGGGGGCGGGTCGTCCGGTCATGCGGTGCTCGCCGGGGTGCGACGGCCCGGTGCCTGCGGGGACCGGAAGGTCCACCGAGCGATGCCCCAGGCGGCCAGCAGGCCACCCGTCACGGCGAGGAGGATCTGTCCGGAGCCGCGGAGGAAGACGAGAACGCGGCCGATCGCCGGCACGGAGCCGATGACGCGGTCGACCGTCGGGGCGACGAGCTCGGCGTGCCAGGGGTCACCCACCTTGTTGGCGTCGCCCTTGGTGGTGATGACCGGCGCGTTCTTCGGGCCGGTCACCGAGGTGATCCGGTGGGCGTACTCGACGTGCTCGCCCGGGGGGACGAACAGCACGATCATCCCGGTCCGGATGGAGGCGGTGGGAACCTGCTCGGTGAGGAGGATGGCGCCGGGCCCGTAGTCGGGGCGCATGCTTCCGGTGAGGACGGCCCGCACCCCGAGGTGCATCGTCATGACTGACACGGCCACGACGGCGCTGAGCACCAGCACGAGGGCCGCAGTGCTGATCCTCAGGACGTGCCGGGTACGGTGGCGGCGCTGCCGGCGGCGTCGCTCGGCGCGGGAGAGCTGCTCGTCCGTCCTACCTGTCCGGCTCGTCTGCACCAAGGGTTGCACCAGGGAACTCTCGGCAGTTGCAACCGACGCCTTGAGCAAAATGGACAAGAAACTTGTCGAACGCCCAATTTCCACAGATCCGCAGGTCGGTGGCGTGCAACCACCCTTGCTCACCCCGGGTTGCACAACCCGGGTTGCAGAGGCCCACCGGCGGGTGCATCGTCCCTGGTGACAATGGGTATAGCAGCCCCGCCCCCGAGATCAGCGGGCGGGGGGTAGGCGACCCCGGTCGAGCACGTCGGGGTTCACGACGTTGATCGGCGATCCGGCGGCGAACGCGACGACCTGGCCGAAGATGTCCGAGAACTGGAGCTCCCATTCGTCCCGCGTGACGTAGCCGATGTGGGGGGTGCACACGACCGCGTCGAGTCGCAGCAGGGGGTCGTCCGCGTCCCGGACGGGTTCGTCGTCGTACACGTCGACGGCCGCCATCCCCGGCCGACCGGCGGCGACCGCGTCCGCCAGCGCACCCCGCTCCACGAGGCCGGCGCGGCTGGTGTTGACGAACAGCGACGAGGGTCGCATCCGGGCGAGGTCGTCGGCCGTGACGATGCCCCGGGTGGCAGGCACCAGGCGCAGGTGGATCGAGAGGACGTCACTCCGTTCGAAGAGCGACTCCTTGGAGGCCGCCACCTCGAGGCCGTCGTCGGCCGCCCGGGCGCGCGACTCCGGGCGCGCCCACACCAGGACCGGCATGTCGAAGGCCCGGGCGTAGCCCGCCACCACGCGGGCGATCCGCCCGTAGCCGAACAGGCCGAGCGTCCGGCCCCCGAGCGAGTTCCCCACGCTCTCCTGCCAACCGCCGGCCCGCAACGAGGCCATCTGCTGGGGGATCCGTCGCATGGCGGCGAGCACGAGGCCCCACGTCAGCTCGGCGGTTGCGAACGACGGTGAGCCCTGGTGGAGGTCGGAGGAGACGACGATACCCAGGCGCGTGCACGCGTCGACGTCGATGTGCGGGTAGACGCTGCGCTGGCTGATGAGCCGGAGAACGGGCAGGCGTTCCAGAAGCTCGGCGCCGATGGGCGTGCGCTCGCGGATGAGGACCAGCGCCTCCGCGTCCGCCAGCCGTCCGGCCAGTGCGTCGATGTCCTGGACGTGGTCGTTCCACACCGTGACCTCGTGTCCGTCGAGCAGCCGGAAGCAGTCCAGCGTCCGGAGTGTGTCGAAGTAGTCGTCGAGGATCGACACACGCATGGTCACGCAGCTCCTGTGGAACGGGACCCCCGGGGACGGGCCCGGTGGTCAACGTAGCGGTGCGGACGGTGCCGTGCCCATGTACTGTGCGCGGGTCCGCCCAACCGACACCCGGAGAGCCCATGCCCACCCTGCAGCGCACCGACGACGTGTTCGTCCTGAACCTCGGTGACGACGAGAACCGGTTCAGCCGCGAGTGGATGACCTCGGTGACCGACGCCCTGGACGAGGTCGACGCCGCCGACGGGCCCCGGGCCATGCTGACGATCGGCACCGGCAAGTTCTGGTCCAACGGGCTCGACCTCGACTGGCTCACGGCCAACCTCGACCAGGCCGGCCCGTACGTCGACCAGGTCCAGGGGCTGTTCGCCCGATACCTCGAGCTCACGGTCCCGACGGTGGCGGTACTGCAGGGGCACACCTACGCCGCCGGCGCACTCCTGGCCCTGGCCAACGACGTCCGCGTCATGCGGGCCGACCGCGGATTCTTCTGCCTCCCCGAGGTCGACATCTCGATCCCCTTCGCCCCGGGCATGTCGGCCCTGATCCAGTCCAAGCTCTCCCCCGACACCGCCCAGGAGGCCATGCTGACCGGCCGCCGCTACGGCGGGATCGACGCGCTGGAGGCCGGCCTCGTCTCCCAAGCGCTCTCGGAGGACGAGCTGGTCCCGGTCGCCACCGAGTGGGCCCGGTCGCAGTCGGGCAAGGCCGGGCCGACACTGCGCACCATCCGCACGACCATGTACCGCCACGTCATCGACCAGCTCGGACCGGGCACAGTGCTACAGCTCCCGGTCTGACCAGGCCCCTCCGGCCAGTGGGATCCCCCGGGCGCCCTGCAGCGGTTCTCGCCACCCACGCGTGTAGATGGATGACGATGCGGGTGCGGGCGCCTTCCGGGGCCTGACCGGACGATGGAGGGGGACGGTGGATGGACCGACGGGACGGAGCGGCCTACGACGCGTTCTACTCGGCTTCCTGGGGCCGGCTCTTCGGCCAGGCGTACGTCCTCACCGGTGACCGCGAGACGGCGCAGGACCTGACTCAGGAGGCACTGCTGCGGGCCTGGCGGAGCTGGGACCGGATCGCCGGGTTCGAGGACCCCGAGGGCTGGACGCGTCGGGTGCTCCACAACCTCTGCATCGAGTCGTGGCGGAGGAACAGGACCCGGATGGCCCACCGTTCGGTCGAGGCGCCGACCTCGCCGGACGCCCCCGTGCACCACCACCAGCTGGCCCAGGCCATGCGGGACCTCCCTGGCGACCAGGCACGCGCCCTCCTGCTCCATGACGGGCTCGGGATGACCGTGCCCGAGACGGCCGCCGAGCTCGCGGTCCCCGAGGGCACCGTGCGCTCGTGGCTGAGCCGGTCGCGCAAGGTGGTCGCCGCCCGCATCACCCAGTCCGAGCAGTCCGAGCAGCCACCGGTCCGGAGGTCGTGACCATGCCCGAGCCCACCGAGGAAGATGTCGTCCGCACCGCCCTCGTCGAGGTGTTGGCCGAAGCCGGGACGGCCCGTCCGCCCGAGACGGCCGCGGCACTGCGGGCGCGGTCCGGACGCCGGACCGTCCGCCTGCCCGACCCCAAACTGATGGTCGCGGTCGCCGCGGCCGTGGTGCTGGTGATCGCACTGGTCACGGCCGGGGCGCTCCATCAGTCGTCGCGCCGTCCCGCACCGGTCCATCGGACCGGTGCGGACACCTTCTCGCTCCGACCGGTCCTCTGCTTCGCCGCGCCGTTCCAGGGGTCGGCGGCGCCGACGTCCCACGGCACGGCCCTCCCCGCCTGTTCGGCGGCATCGGCGCTCACCGCGGCGAACCTCGGCATCGAGCCGGACGGCTCCGATCCCGCGGGCTACACGTCGAGCCTTCCGGCGATACCGACCGACGCCTCGTTCGCCGACGTGCCGTCGACCGGGGCGTCCGACGTCAACCCGCCGGACATCATCCTTCTCCCCGGGGCCCCCGGCACGGGATCCACCCGCTACGTCCTCGGTCCGGCCGGCGTGACCGGCGTCGACGTCGGCTCGGCGACGGTCCACCGGCTGAACGGCCAGTGGATGGTCGAGCTCACCCTGACACCGACCGGATCGGCGGCCTGGGACACGCTGGCCCAGCGGCAGTTCCACGCCTTCGTCGGCGTCGTCCTGCACGGCCGGGTGCTCTCGGCGCCGGTCATCCAACCGACGCAGTCCACCTTCTCGTCGTTCGACGGCCGGCTCGACCTGAGCGGCGCCTTCACCCAGGCCCAGGCGACCGCCGCCGCCTCCGCCATCGTCGCGTCGGACTAGGGGTCGGCCACGGTCGTCGTCCGGCCAACGCGGGCGATCCGGTACGTTGACGTCCGGTCCTCGGACTGTCCGCCACTGCGGCACCGACCGGACCGACGTCGAGCCGACCGATCGGAGCACCCGTGACCACTGCCGACCATCGCACCCCACCGTTCGTCCAGCGCCGTTGACCGTGCGCGGCGTCAAGATGACCGCCGAGGGGATCCGCCTGGTCGGCCCCTCCCACGACCCCGCACCGGGGGACGTCCGGGTCACCGTGGTGAGCTCCGGGATCTGCGGCTCCGACCTCCACCTGACGGCCATGGGACCGTCCTGGGCGATCCTCGGGCACGAGTTCTCCGGTCGCCTCGACGACGGCGGCGCGGTCGCCGTACTTCCGGTGGTGCACTGCGGGACCTGCGACCGCTGCCGGGCCGGCGAGGACGCCCAGTGCCGCGCCGCGCTCGGCGCCATGTACGGCGTCAGCCTCGACGGGGGGCTGGCCGACGAGACGTGGGTCCATCCGGCGTGCGCCGTGCCGCTGCCCGGTGGCCTGTCGCCGGAGCACGCCAACCTGGTCGAGCCGATCGGTGTCGCCCTGCACGGACTGCACCGGGCCGGTGTCGTCGGGGGGATGCGCGTCCTGGTGCTGGGCGCTGGACCCGTCGGGCTGTGCACCGTGGCCGCCGCCCGGCACCTCGGCGCCGACATCGACGTCGAGGCCCGTCGACCCACCCGCTTGGCGGCGGCCGAGCGCCTGGGCGCCTCCGTCCGGTCAGCTGCCGACTACGACGTCGTCCTCGACGCGGCGGGCACCCAGTCCTCGCTCGACCGGGCCACCGAACTCGTGCGTCCGGGTGGGACGGTGGGCGTGCTGGGCACTTTCTGGGACCCCGTGTCGCTGGGCTTGGCCTTCCAGATGAAGGAGGTCACCCTGGTGCCCGCCTTCACCTACGGCCACCACCACGGGGTCGGCGAGTTCGTCGAGGCCACCCGAATCCTGGACGCCTCGCCCGACCTGGCGGACACCCTGGTCACCCACCGGTTCGGCCTCGACGACGCCGCCGAGGCGTTCCGCGTGGCCGGCGACCGCGACGAGGACCCGATCAAGGTCGTGATCCACCCCTGACCGCGGCCGGGTCGGGCGGGGCATCACCGGTTGTCACCGGGTAGGTGCATCTCCCAGGTGACCGACGGCCCTAGTGGGGTGCGCGCGCACCGACCTAGCGTCGGGACCATGAGGGCAGGCGGAGCCCACGGGCACCCAGGTAACGGAGCGCGTCAGCGACCCGGCGACGGTTCACCGACCGGCACCCACCCGACCGCGGGGCGGGGCCGCCGCGACGCCGCCGGCGCCAACCATGACGCCCGGCTCGCCAAGGGGGCCAACACCCGGCAGGTGGTCCTGACGGCACTGGTGGCGCTCATCGACGAGCGGAGTCCGCATCCGACGATCCCCGACGTCGCCGCCCGGGCCGGCGTGTCGGTGCGGATCGTCTACCACCACTTCGGCGGGATCCAGGAGCTGCTGGTGGCCGCCGTGGCCCGAGAGTCCGACCGCCACCGCCACCTGATGTTCGCCATCCCGCCGCGGGGTTCGGCCGACCTCCGCATCACCGCCCTGTGCCGGCAACGGCGGTTGTACTTCGAGCAGGTGTCCCCGGTCTACCGGATGGCCCTCGCCCGGGCGCGCGACCAAGTGGCGCTCCGGGACCTCCTGGCCGACGACCGGGCGGTCCTGCGTGCCCAGCTCGCCAGCACGCTGGCGCCCGAGTTGGCGGCACGCCCGTCCGATTCGACGGAGCTCCTCGACGCCCTGGCCCACGCCACCGGCTGGGACATGTGGCGGTCACTCCGTGACCCCGGGGACCGCACTGCCCCTTCGGCGGAGCGCGTCATGGTGCTGACGGCCGCCAGCCTGCTGGGTTGACCCCGGGCGTGGCTCAGCGCCCGTCCGACCACGGCGTGTGATTGAACCCGGCCAGCACGGGACCACCGGTTCCCCAGCGGATCCGGGTGGCGGACGCATTGGCCAGGTAGAGGCGCCACGCCCCCTCGTCGCCCAAGCCGAGCGACCAGCAGGTGGCGGCCTTGATCGGCGACACGTGACTGACCACCACCACGGTCCCATCCCCGCGGGCAGCACCTCCGGGTTCGGCGAACAACTCCTCGCACGCCTCCCGCACCCTGGATCCCGCCGAGGCGAGGCTCTCGCCACCGGGCGGCACGAAGGTCGTGTCCGAGCGCCAGCGCCGCCAGACCTCGGCGGGGATGTCCGCCAGCTTCCGTCCGTCGTACTCGCCGTAGTCCACCTCGACCCACCGCTCGTCGATCTCCACGGGAAGGCCCGTGCCGAGTGCGTCGGCCGTGTCACGCGCCCGGGCCAGCGGGCTCGAGATCAGCCGGTCGGCACCGGCCACGGTGTCGGCCAGCGAGCGCGCCTGCTCGAGCCCGCGTGCCGTGAGCGGCGAGTCGATGCGCCCGAGCAGCAGGCCGTCGGCGTTCCCCGTCGACTCGCCGTGGCGGACGAGGATCAGCACGTCGGACGGCGACGGTCCATCAGTGGACCAGGATCCGGTCGCACTGCGGACACGTGGCGAACGTGTCCGCCGACAGGTGGTGGATCCGCTCCAGCTCCATGGAGGGAAGGGTCAGGTGGCACCCCTCGCAGCGATCGCCGACGAGTCGGGCCGCCCCCACCCCACCCAGGTGGGCACGGAGGCGCTCGTAGCGCTCGGCCAGCTCGGCGGGCAGCCCGGCCGCCACCTCGGCCCGTTCGGCCTCCTCGGCCTCGATGGCCGCCCGGAGGTCCACCTCGGACGCTGCCACCTCGGCGGTCAGGCGCTCGGCCTCGGCCTCCAGGTCGACCGCCGTGGCGCGATGGAGCGCCAGTTCGGCGTCGAGCGGCTCCTGCTCCTCCATGAGGACGAGCTCCTCGTCCTCCAGGCCCCGCTGCCGCTCGACCAGCTGACCCACTTCGTGGTCGATGGCCTGGAGGTCCTTCGACGCCGTCACCGCTCCCGAGCTCATGCGCTCCTCCAGGGTGCGCCGACGGGTGGCCGACGCGGCGATCCGCTCCTCGAGCTCGGTCTGACGGGCGGCGAGCTCGTCCACGCGGCCCTGCACCTCGGCGACGGCGGCCGCCAGGGCCGTCTGGCGCTCACGCACCCCCTGCAGGGCGACGCGCTCAGGCATCGCCTCCAGCCGGTGGCGGAGCTGGTCGAGGGAGGTGTCGTGGTCCTGGACCTGCAGCAGCGTGTCGTACGGCTCAGCCATCGCTCTCCTCGGGAGTCCCGCCGGCCCCGATCGGGGGACCGGCGGTCGTCAGCCTACGGGCTGTCCGCAGTGCCCCGGCGAGTGCGTCGTCGGCCAGGGCCGTGGCGTCCTCCCACGAGAACCACGCGACCTCCTGGCTCTCCCCCGGTGGTGGTGCCGGATCGGCATCCGGACCGACCAGCAGGTAGCGGATGTCGAGGTGGACGTGGTCGTCGGCCGCCGTGTGCACGTCGACGTGCACCAGCACCGGCCCGTCGGCCGGGTGCGTCGCGGCCAGACCCGTCTCCTCCACCGTCTCGCGCACGGCGGCGGCGTCGGCCGTCTCCCCCGGGTCGAGGTGACCACCGGGCTGCAGCCAGCGATGGAGGCGGCGGTGCCGGTGGAGGAGGACGCCACGTGGGCCGACCACCACGGCCGAGCCGGTGACATGGGTCAGGTCGGCGTGGCGATCGAAGGGCCGCGGCAGCCACTGCAGTGCGTCGAGGACGGCGAGGAGCGCCCGTGCCTCCCGGTCGTCGACCGGAACATGGTCGGTGACGGCACGCGCCAGCGACACGGCCCTCGGGTCGGGCGGCGCGGTGCTCACGACGGGTGTGGTCGGTCGTGCCGGTGGTGACCGGCCCGACGACGGGCGCGGGTCCCGGTCAGGCGGACTTGCGGCGCTGCCGGTGGATGCGACGGCGCTCGCGCTCGGTCGTCCCGCCCCAAATGCCCTCGCGCTCCCGGTTGGCCAGTGCGTGCTCGAGGCAGGCCTCACGTACGACGCACTGGTCGCAGATGGACTTCGCCTCGTCGGCCTCCTCGTCGGAGACCGGGTAGAACACATCTGGATCGATGCCCCGGCAGGCTGCGTGCTTGCGCCAGGTGGCACTCATGGGAACATTCCTTGCTGCGGTTGGGATCACTGGACGATCCGCCAGGGCAATGCGTCGGTGACCTGGGAGAATGGTGGCCTCCCGACAGAAACTGGCGGAAGGAACAGTATGGCCCACGGTGCAGGCCGGTGTCCACCACGGTTAGTCACTCTCCGCGGTTGGACCACCACATCTTGTGCCTACGACACCTCGGTCGCCGGACTGCAACCGTGGAATCGTCCGGATCCCCCGGACGGCCCTCCGTGACGGCCTGGTTGCATACTGGGGGCATGCCCGTCGACGTCGTCCTGTTCGACCTGGACGGCACGCTCGTCGACTCCGGTGCGGGGATCGCCCGGGCGGCCGCCCGGGCACTGGCCGGGTTCGGTCGGCCCCCACTGACGGCCGCGCAACTGCGCGCCTTCGTCGGTCCGCCGCTGCGGGAGTCGTTCGCCGGCCTCGGCATCGACGGCGACGAGCTCGACGGGCTGGTGGACGCCTACCGCCACCACTACCTGGAGGACGGGATCCTCGACTTCGAGGTCTACCCCGGCGTGGCCCTGCTGTTGGACGTCCTCGGAGCCGCCGGGCTTCGCCTGGGGGTGGCGACCTCCAAGCGGACGACCTCGGCCCGCCGGGTCCTCGCCCACGCGGGACTCGACGGTCACTTCGCCGCAGTCGAGGGCTCCGAGCCCGATGACTCGCGCCCGGACAAGGCCTCGGTGATCTCCGGCGCACTCGACGCGCTCGGCGTGGACTCCCCCGGACGGGCGCTCATGGTCGGCGACCGGAGCCACGACGTCATCGGCGCACGGGCCGTCGCCACCGGCTTCATCGGGGTGGCCTGGGGGTTCGCCGTCCCGGGCGAGTTGGCCGACGCGGGAGCCGACCGGATCGCCGCGACCCCGGCGATGCTGACCGAGCTCGTGCTCGAGGCGGCGGTCGGCCCGTACCCTAGGATCTCCGCCACCTGACACCGCCGGACACCGTCGGACGCGGCCGGTCGCTGCCGGACTCCCTGACCCACCGGACCCGGCCCCGAACGCGAGGAGCACACCCATGGCCCCAGTCGATCTCGTCGACAGCACCATCGTCATCACCGGGGCGACGGGCCAGGTGGCCGAGCCCGTGGCCATCGCCCTCGCCGCCACCAACGAGGTGGTGGCTGGCGCCCGCTTCCGCGACGCCGCCGCCCGCGACCGGCTCGAGGCGGCCGGCGTGCGCTGCGTCCCCATCGACCTGCTGTCGGGCGACGTGTCCGGGCTCCCGGCCGATGCCGACTACGTCGTCAACTTCGCCGTCGCCAAGTCCAACGAGTGGGAGAAGGACCTGCGCGCCAACAGTGGTGGCCTGGCCTACCTCATGGAGCACCACCAGGACGCCCGGGCGTTCCTCCACTGCTCCACCACGGGCCTGTACAAGCCGATGGGCCACCACGTCTTCACCGAGGGCGACCCGCTGGGCGACAACCACGGCGTCTGGCCGTTCCTGCGCACCTACAGCATCTGCAAGATCGCCGCCGAGGCCACCGCGCTGTGGGCGGCCGACCGTTTCGAGCTGCCGACGACGATCGCCCGCCTGTCCGTGCCCTACGGCGACCGGGGCGGATGGCCCGCCATCCACCTCGAGATGATGCGCAACGGCACCCCCGTGCCGGTCCACGTGGACGCCCCGAGCACCTACCACCCGATCCATGAGGACGACATCATCGCCATGGTGCCCGGCCTGCTCGGCGCGGCGGGCACCCCGGCCACGGTCGTCAACTGGGGCGGCAGCCAGTCGGCCAGCATCGAGGAGTGGTGCAGCTACCTGGGCGAGCTCACCGGCCTGACGCCGACGTTCGCACCGACCACCGAGACCATCGACAGTGTGGAGATCGACCTCACCCGCATGCACGAGCTGGTCGGGCCGACCACGGTGCACTGGAAGGACGGCATGCGCCGGATGGTCGGGTCCCGCCACCCCGAGCTGATGGCGGACTGACGGAGCACCGGGGACGGGGGCCCAGCCGCCCGGTCACGCCGCGGTGCCGGCGTCATCGGCCGGGCCGACGAACCACGACCGGCGGACGGCGGGTCCCGGAACGACCAGCCGCGGGCCGCCCAGGAGCACGAGGACCAACCCGCCGTCAGGGGACGCGTAGAGCCACCGCGCGGTTGCCGGGTAGACGGCCAGGAGTGGCCCCAACGTCTCGGGACGGGCCGGGTCGAGCCGATGACCCACCTCGTCGACCTCGAGCTCGAACGGGTCGGCCACCACGACGTCGGTCGCACCGAAGCGCAGGACGACGCGGTCGGCGACCACCACTCCGGCGAGCACCGGGTCCTCGAGCACGAACTCGACGCCTCCGTCGGGCAGCTCCCGGAGGCGGAAGCCCCCCGGCCGGGTCGTCGACGTCACGTCCGTCCGACCCGGCCGTCGGGGACGGTCCCGTCCGATCCGTCGACCCCCAGGCTGGCCCGGATGTCATGGAGCATGGCCCGCTGCTCAGGTGCCGGGGGACGCGACGCTCCTCGTCCGAGGAGGGCGCCGAGCCAGAAGTCCTTTCCCTCCCGCAAGGACACCAGGGGCGCCCCCGGGCTCCCGCCGCCGATCCAGACCCGGGGGCACAGATCGATCGACGCGGTGCCGGCGCGACCTGGCGAGCGCACACCGAGGAAGTCGTGGGCCGTCGGACGTGAACCCTCGACGACGACCCTGCGCCCCCTGCTGCCGGTGCCCCTCCTGGTGCAGACCACGCCGAACCCGAACATCACGAGGGCGAAAGGGATGCCGGTCAGGGTCCCCACCTGCCGGTACCCGGTGCTCGCCGACGGCCCGAACAGGACCGTGATCGTCCACACCCCCACCGCCGCGGACACGACCGCCAGCAGGATCCAGGCGGGCCGGAGGTAGGGTCCGGTCCGCCTCTCGAGCAACGGCCGGTAGCCCGCGGGCTCAGGCACCGGGCGCCACCCGGCCCGGCCGGGGCCCCGGCGCGTCGGCGGATTCGCGGGTGCCGGTGGGAGGACGCCTCACCGCTCCATGTTCGCATCCCCGATCGCCCCGGTCGATGACCCTCGCGCCGACGACCTGCTCCCACGCCGGCCGGCGGGAGTGGTTCAGTAGCCGGGCCAGAGCAGCGCGGCGAGCCGGGCGGTCAGGTCGTCGAGCTCCGCGGCGGTCCCCTCATAGGCGGCGTAAGGGCCGCCGTACGGGTCGGCCACGTCCTCCTCGGGCGACACGTGGGCGAGCGCCGTCCGGTCGCGGTCACCCTGGGCGGCGTGGATCCACGTCGTCACGTTCTGACCCGGCAGGCGGGGCCCCACGAACTCCCCCCGTCGGACGATCTCCTTCAGACGGAAGGTGCGCTCCCACGCCACCGGCTCCAACAGCACGGCCTCCTGGACGTGGCGCAGGCTCATGCCGATCACGAGGTCGGCCTCGGCCACCATGGACGCCGTCAGGGTCGAGCTCCGGTGCGAGGTGAGGTCGACGCCCCGGTGCAGCATGACCTCGAGCACCTCATCGGGCGCCGCGAGGCCGGCGTCGCCCAGTCCGGCGGAGGCCACCCGGGGCCGGCCCGCGAGTCGGGCCGCCTGCTCCGTGAAGAGCGCGGCGGCCATGGGGGACCGGCAGATGTTGGCTGTGCAGACGAAGAGGACCAGAACAGGCGCATCCTACCGTTGGTGTGGTGCGACGACCCCCGACTAGCCTCACGGAGAACTTGGTGGGCGAGGCCCGTTCCGGCGGACTCCGGGTCGTCGGCGGGTGTTCCGGTGGGACAGGGGAGAACGTGACGTCCAATTCAGAGATCGTACGGTCGATCACCCAGGCGATGGCACGGGGGGACAACCTGGCGGTGATGGGCCACGTCACCCGCAATGTCGTCTGGAACGTGCACGCCGCCGACCCCGATGCCGCTCCGTGGTTCGGCGTCTACGAGGGCAAGCGCGGCATCGCCGACTTCCTCGACGATCTCGCCTCGGTAGGGTTCACCCGGGCCGAGACCACGGATCTGGTCGCCGAGGGGGACACGGTGATGACCGTGACCGAACTGGCCTTCGACGGGCCCAACGGCCGCCACGTCGAGGTCGGCGAGGTCCAGGTCTGGCGGCTCGTCGACGGCAAGATCGCCTCCGTGGACGTCTTCCTCGACACCGCCGCCATCGCCGCCGCCTTCGCGTGAGCCGCCCGCAGATCGCGCTCGTCCACGACTACCTGACCCAGCAGGGTGGTGCCGAGCGGGTCGTGCTCAAGCTCGCCGACGCCTATCCCGATGCCGCCATCCACACCTCGCTGTATGCACCGGACGAGACGTTCCCCGGATTCCGCGGCCACACCATCGTGACGTCCCCGCTCGACCGGGTGGCGCTGCTGCGCAACCACCACCGACTGGCACTCCCCCTCCTCGCTCCCGCCTTCAGCCACCTCCACGTCGACGCCGACGTCGCCATCTGCTCCTCCAGTGGCTGGGCCCACGGCGCTCCGGTCACCGGGGCCAAGATCGTCTACTGCCACAACCCGGCGCGCTGGCTCTACCAACGCGACCAGTACTTGGACGGCTCGTCTCGGCTGGCGGCGGCCGGGCTCGCACTGCTCACGCCACCCCTTGTGAGGTGGGACCGGCGCGCGGCAGCCACCGCCGACCGCTACCTGGTCAACTCCCGCGCCGTGCGGGACCGGGTGGCCGCCGACTACGGGATCGACGCCGAGGTGGTCCACCCCCCGGTGGACATCGACACGTCCGCGCCCCGCCGTGCCCCGGCCGGGGTCGAGCCGGGCTTCCTCCTCTGCGCGTCCCGGCTCCTTCCCTACAAGAACATCGGGGCCGTCGTCGAGGCGTTCGCCCGCATGCCGGACCGGCGGCTCGTCGTCGTCGGCTCCGGCCCACTGGGAGAGGAGCTCGCCGCGACGGCACCGGCCAACGTGACCTTCCTCGGGCGGGTGTCCGACGACGAGCTGCGCTGGCTCTACGGGGCCTGCACGGGGCTCGTGACCGCGTCCTACGAGGACTTCGGCCTCACGCCGGTCGAGGCCGCCGCCTTCGGCCGCCCCACAGCCGCCCTCCGCTGGGGTGGGTTCCTCGAGACCATCACGGAGGGCGAGACCGGCGTCTTCTTCGACGAGCCGGAGCCCGCGGCCATCGCCGCGGCCATCGACGAGCTGGCCCGCACCGCCTGGTCGGAGGCGGCCCTGACCGGCCATGCCGAGTCGTTCGGGCCGTCGCACTTCCTCGACGCGCTGGCCGCCGTGGTCGAGGACGTCCGCCCGCGCCGCTGACCGGCCCGCGGACCGGCGTCCGACCCGGACGGGCTCAGGAGGCTCCGCGCCCCTTGAAGATGGTGGCCGGCGTCTGCCAGAGGATCTGCATGTCCCACCAGAACGACCACGAGGCGACGTAGAGGTAGTCGAGGCGGCACAGCTCGAGGTGGGAGAGCTCATTGCGTCCCGAGACCTGCCAGAGGCCGGTCATCCCCGGTCGGGCCTCGAAGCGCTTGCGGGCCCAGCCCTCGATGCCCGCGGACTCCTCGACCACGAACGGTCGAGGGCCGACCAGCGACATGTCGCCCTTCCAGACGTTGATGAGCTGCGGAAGCTCGTCGAGGCTGGTCCGGCGCAGGAAGTGGCCGACGCGGGTGACCCGCGGGTCGTCGCTCACCTTGAACAGGGGACCGTCGACCTCGTTGAGGTGCAGGATCTCGGACTTGCGCTGCTCGGCGTCTTCGTACATCGTGCGGAACTTGAGCACGGAGAAGGTCCGCTCGTTCCGACCCGTGCGCTCCTGGCGGAAGAAGACGGGCCCGGGGCTCGTGCACCTGATGATGATGGCCACGCCCAGGAGGAAGGGCGAGAGGAGCACCAGGGCCACTGACGAGACCAGGAGGTCGAAGGTGCGTTTGAGGAAGCGCGAGCCGGCCGACAGCGACGCCGGGGCGATGTCGATCATGGGCAGGCCCGACAGGTCCTCGACGTGGGAGCGGCTGGTGATCAGTTCGTAGTAGCGGGGCACGATGGAGACTCCGACCTTGCCCGAGAGGGCCTTGAGCATCTCGGTGGTGCGCTCCGGATGGGTCCGTGAGAAGCAGACCACCACACGGGCCACGTCGTAGCGGCGGCAGAGCTCGGGAAGGTCCTCCAACTCGCCGAGCACGTCGCTCCGGCCCAGCGGGCTGTCGTCGACGAAGCCGACGAAGTTGACGCTCGAGTGCGCACGCAGGTGGCTCGCCACCGTCTGGGCCAGTTTGCCCGTTCCGACCACGATGACCGGCACCGAGCCCTCCGGGGCCCGGCCCATGAGGCCGAACGAGACGACGCGGGCCAGGGGGACGGCGACGGCGGCCACCACGCACATGGCCAGGATCTTGCCGACGCTCCCGTCCTGGAAGTGGTACGCCTGGTGGCCGACGTAGCCGACGATGGCGTACAGGAAGCCGCTGACCAGCAGGGCGTGGACGATGTTGCGGAGGTCGCTGAAGACGCTCAGCGAGATCCGGCGGGTCGAGCCCCTGTAGAGGCTGTACACGGCGAACACCCCGATGAACATGGGGATCATCACCAGGTTCAGGATCGTGATCGGACCGAGCTGATCGGCCGCGGTCGCCGGGTTGTTCGACAGGGCGCTGACCAGCAGCGGGCTCACGATGGCGGCCGTGGCCAGGCCGACGACGTCGGCGATGAGCAGCCGGCGGAGGACGTGGCGCCGCACGCGGGCGACCGAGCCGGCGTGGTCGCCGAGATCGATGGCCATGCCGTTCCCGGTGGGAACGACAACGGCGTCCGGCCTACGCCCGACGAGCTGCTCTACCTCATCCTCACGAATCGCCATGCCAGCCGGCCTGCCCTTTCCCGCACCGGTACTGCGTCACCCGAAGGACCCCGGAGCGGCGTCCCCCGCACCCCGACCCATCGTTCCCTTGCAACCCTTGGTCAATGCTAGATGCGGGCAAGTCCCTGCACAACAGGCAATTCCCTAGGTGCAACGGGCGTTGCGTCATGGAGCTAACGAGGCGTGCGCCCCGGAATTCAGCGCCCGTACCCGACCCCGGGGCGGCGATGTGGTCCCGGCCTCCGGCGCCAGCCGCACGGGCCGGGACGTTCCGGGAGCGAGGTGGAACCACGAGTCGTCGGGGACGTAGCCCGGGACGTCCACCGAGACGTACTCGGCGAACCGGCGCGAGGAGACGGAGAGCTGCCACGCTCCCCCATCGACAGCCGCGAGCTCCACCTGAAGCCCGACGTCGGGGTCGCGCTCACGGGCCGGCCCTCCCGGAAGGTAGCCCGCCGAGGCCAGTACGGCGCCCGTGCCATCGACGAGGTCGGCGCTCACCAACTCGTAGGAGCGGGGGCCGAAGCAGTAGGCGTAGGCCAGGTCGCGGAACCCGTCGAAGAGGGAGTCGGCCCGGACCTCCACCCCGGAGCGGGCCGGGACGACGACCTCATGGGCAACGTGTTCCACCTGGTGGGAGGTGGTGTACAGCCGGAGAACCAGGGACCCGTCGATGTCATCGGCCGTGTCGTTCATCAGATGGACGCCGAGCCCGTTCACCCCCTCGTCGGTGATCAGCACGGCGACCGGCGCGAGGCAACGGCGCACGGCGTACCACGGGGCCTTGGGCCGACCCGACCGGTCGATCAGGCCCCAACCGGGACCGGCGCGGAGGTCCCGCAACGCGGCCATGACCATCCCGGAGCACGGCGACCCCGGTCGTCGCCACTCGGCGGCGGCGACGGCGCACACCTCAGCCATGGCGGCCCGGCCCAGGTCGAGGGCCCGCTCGTGGTCGTTGCGCCACATGGCGGCCATGTCGACCTCGAAGAGCGTCCCGGCGTAGTGGTCCCGCACGCCCTCGAGGTTGAACCAGGACCCGGCGTCGCGGTGGATCGCCAGCTTCCACTCCGACTCGAGATTGGTGGACAGGTCACCCCCGAACTGCTCCTCGACCGTCGTCGGTTCGGGGGGGATCGAGAAGTCCAGGCACTCGGCGATGAACCGGGGCTCGGCCCGGCGCAGGTCCGAGAGCGGGAGCAGGTAGACGCCGACGCCGAAGTAGTGGGCCACACCGACGTCCACCTGGAACGGGAGGTCACCCCCGGACGGCGAGGACGACACGTAGGGCAGCCCCGGGTACCGGTGGGTGACCAGCGCCGGCAGCACGTCGTGGATGATCGGTGACCGCCACCGCTCGCGGGGCAGCCCGAACATGGCCGGCTGCTCTTCGATCTCCTGGCCACCACAGACCACGGCCAGCGACGGGTGCCCGACGGCACGGTCGAGCACACTCACGGCCTCGTCGACCATCACGTCGAGGAACTCCTGGTCGTCCGGTGGGTCGACCGGACCGAGCATCATGTCCTGCCAGACGAGGATGCCGGCGCGGTCGCAGGCCCGGAAGAACCGCTCGTCCTCGTAGGTGGTGCCGCCGGGGATCCGGAGCAGGTTCATGCCCGCGGCCCGGGCGAGGTCCACGGAGGACGTGACCTCGTCGTCGGTGGGCCCGTAGCCCACCGGGTCGATCGGATACCAGCAGGCGCCCCGGCAGAAGACCGGGACACCGTTGACCGACAGCTGGAAGCCCCCGTCGGCCCGGTCCGACTCGATGGTCCGGAAGCCGACCTCGCCCAGGTCGATCGCCGTCCCGTCGACCACCACGGACACCGGGTACAGCGGCTGGTCACCGTGGGTGTGGGGCCACCACCGCTCAACCTCGTCGAGGTGCACCTCGCCGGAGACCAGCAGGGTGCCGTCCCGGACCTCGACGTCGAGCGGTGCGACGCGGCCGGCCGCCCGCACCTCGGCCACCGGCGGGCGACCGTCGGACCCGGACGGCGCCCCGGTCACCTCGACGGACACGTTGACGGCCCCGGGGCCGGCGCCCGCGGAGTGCGCCGGGCACGAGGCCACGACGCGGCTCGACACGACCTCGATCGGGGCGGCGGCACGGAGCGAGACGGGGCGCCACGGCCCCACCGGCGCCGGAATCACCGCCCATCCGGCCTGGCGGCCCAGGAGCGTGGTCCGGAACCACCGCAGGTTCTGGCTCGAGACACCCCGGACCTTCCACCGGGGACGGGTGCGTCGCTGCTCCAGGACCGGAGTCAAGGCCGCGAACCGGATGCACAGCTCGTTGCGGTCCCCGAGGGAGGCGACCGGCAGGCGATGGGAGGCGAACATCGACTCGGAATTGAGGAGGTGCCGCCCGTTGAGCCACACGTCGGCCAACGTCGCCAGCCCTTCCAGACGCAGGACCCACCCGTCGGGGGCCGGCGCAGCGGGCGCGTCGAACCGCACCCGGTACCACCAGTCCTGTCCGTCGAGCCGGTCGGGCTGGGCGTCGGTCGCCCCCACGGCCCGCAGTGCGGACGCCGCGGTGCCCGGAACGTCGGCGGCCATCCAGCGCAGGCCCTCACCTTCGAGGTCCTCGGGGCCCGACCGGGCGCCGGGCGGCGAGGACGCGCAGTTCCAGGTCGCGGCGGCAAGCAGGTCGTCGGGGTCGTCAGCTCCCATACCGGGACTCCAGCACCGCCAGGGCGTCATCCCAGTGATCCGCCATTTCGCCGAGCACGCCGTCGAGGTCGACGGTGCGCCCACGCACCACGCGGGCCATGGAGAACTGGAGGCGCTTGGCCCCCTCGGCCACCGCCCGGAACGACCCGGCCGCCGCCTCGGTGCCCGGGGAGTCGTGACGGTTCAACCAGTCGACGAAGGACGCGGCCAGCTCGGTGCTGGCGCCGCATTGACGGCACAGGCCGAACGAGTACAGGTGGAAGGCCTCGAGGTCCTGGGTGGCCAGCCACGGCAGGTCGTGGCGCAGCCGCGCCCCCATGCGGATGACGGGATTGTCCTCGGGACGGCGGGCGAGGTGGTCCCTGGTGAGGCCGACGACCCGCGCCACCAGGTCGGGGTCGTCGCGTCGCACCCGGTCGAGGCGGATGCGCTCGACGTAGGGCGGCAGTGCGTCCGGGTCGGCGTGGGCACCGAGCCGGAACACGCCGTCGAAGTCGTCGCCCGCCAACTCGTAGTAGCCCGCGTTGTGGAAGTAGCCGAGGGACCGGCCGGCCCGGTCGATGGCCGCCGGGACGATGGTGGTCTTCACGTGGTCGGTGCCGTAGGACACGCCGACGGTGTCGGGAAGGAACCAGGCATCTCCCTCCACCGTGCACAGCCGTCCTAGCGCCAACTGCTCCTCGACGTGGTCGACGACGGGGAGCCAGACGTTCATCTCGGCGACGTCGATGCCGTAGAGCGTCCACAGGTCCTCGGGCGGGTACTTGAAGAACGTCCACTGATCGCCCTCGAAGTCACAGCTGAGCGTGAACGCGGACCCGGCGACCGGGTCCAGGCCGAGGGCGTGCAGGACCTCGATCCACACGTCGACGTAGCAGTTGGTCTCGGTCCAGCTGCGCTCGGACGCGTGCAGGGGATGGGGGACGAACGTGTCCGCCGTCACTGTCAGGGGTCCGACCGTCATCCCCACTCCCCTCCCGGGACGCCCGGCCCTAGGGCCACAGCGCGGCCCGGACGTCGGCGGGCCAGCCGGCCGGGTCGGTGCCGTGGTGGTCGAGCAGGGCGAGGGTGATCCGGTCCACGCCGAAGCCGAAGCACGCCGTATGCGCCGTCTGCCCGTCCGCGGTGTCGATGTCGAACGGCCTGGAGAAGTGGTCGAGGTGGCAGTTCGACGACGAGATGGCCGTCTCCCGGCCTTCGGCGAACACGGGGGTCACGATCTCGTACTTGAGCTCCTCCGAGCGCTGGTTGGCCGCCAGCATCCGGCCGGGACGGCCGAAGAACGGGTCGTTGGCCACCACCGACTCGACGTTCAGCCCGAGTCCGCTGAGCACGTCGAGACCTCGCTCGATCCAGCGGTCCCGGTGGGCGCGGGCCCCCTCGGGGGTACCGAGATAGACGTAGTCGTGCTGACGGAATGCCTGCATCCGGAAGGGATCGGTGCTCGGCTCGTGCCGGAAACAGTAGCCGTAGACCTCGACGACCCGACCACCCTCGGGCAGTGTGCCCGACTGCGTCGGGTAGAGCGGATGGCATACCGCCGGGCAGAGGACCATGTCGGTCGACTCGAGGAGCGGAGCGCGATCGTCGCCCACCTCCGCGGCATGCACGAGCTCGGCGTGGGCCTTGTCGTTGCCGCGGAACGTGTGGATCGACCCCATCTGGTCGGGAAACGACTCGAGGTACCCGTTCTTCACGAAATTCGCCCACGGCATGACCGGCGGGAACCGCACGCTCAGCGCCTCCTGGTCCGCCCCCACCCGGAGCACGAGGCGGTCCATGGCCTCCGCCACGGCCTCGTAGGTGGCGGACCGGCCGTAGACGCCGTCGACGTCGGTGGCGAGCAGCACCCCGTCGTCGAGCAGTGCGGCACGGAAGTCCGCCCACGGCTCGTCATCGCCCGTACGGATGTCGAGTACCTCGGCCATGGCGCTCACTCACCCCGTAGGACGAGCAGCATCTGGGCGTTGTTCGCCATGATGCGGTCGTTGTTGACCATGAGGGCGGCCCCCATGGCGTCGCGCAGGTGGCGACCGAGGCTGTACGGCGTGTCGAGTCGGTACGAGGCGAGGCCGCAGATCAGCATGCACTCGCGCACGATGTCGACCACCAACGTCGAAGAGGACACCTTGAGGGCGTTCATCCCCACGCCGAACCCGATCGACGAGAGGCGGTCGGCGTCGGTGCCGGCCACCGCGAAGCGGGCCAGTGACGACTGCACCATGTCGACGAATTGCTGGTGGACCACGGTCACGTCGGCCAGTCGCAGGGCGGCCGGCGGCATGGTGCCGGGCTTGCGACGCGCCTCGGCCTGGACGTACCGCCGGGCGAGGTCGACGGCGTCCGAGGCGATCCCTAGCCACACCGACGACCACAGGAGGTGGGCCATCGGAAGCATGGTGCGCGTCGAGATGTCGGCATAGGGCTCATCGAGCACGTCGCCGGCGTCGCCGGTGGCCCGCAGGATGAAGCCCGTGCTGCACGTGCCGCGGAACCCCAGGGCGTTCCACTCGCCCACCTGCTCCAGCTCGAGGCCGGGCGGGCGGCACAGGACGATCACCTGGTCACTCTCCGGACTGTCCGCCGTCCGCCTGGCCGTCACGAGCACGGCGTCGGAATCGTCGGCGTAGGAGATCACCGGGGCCTGCTTCTCGACCCGGAAGCGGCCGTCGGCCACCTCGAGGGCGCAGATGCTGGAGCGCACGTCGCCGCCGGTGCCGACCTCGGTGGTGGCCGAGGCGAGGAGATACTGGTGCTCGGCGAGCTCCTGGAGGTAGGCCCGCAGCACCTCGTTGCGCCCGTGGCGCACCAGGCAGGCCACCTGGATGTGATGCATGGCCACGACCATGGCGCTCGAGGCACAACGTCGCCCGAGGGCCACCAGGCCCTGGGACACCTCTTCGAGCGAGGCGCCTCCGCCGCCGAACTCGACCGGCACCAGCGCCGCCAACAGGCCCTCGGCCTTCAGTGCCGCGATGGTCTCGGTCGGGAAGCGTGCCGCGGCATCGACGTCGGCGGCGGCCGGTCCGGCCACCTCGTCGGCGACGGTGGTCATCCGGGCCACCACCTCCCCGGTCCGGGTCATGCGAGTCACGTTGCTCGTGGTCATCGTTCCGTCAACCCCCCGTCATCTCGAGCACGCCGTTGCGGATCGCGCCGATCGACTCGAAGGTGGACTTCTTCAGCATCTTCTCGGAGAACTCGAAGTCGAAAGCGTCCTCGAGCGCGAGCATCACGTTGACGCTCGCGTGCGACGTCATGCCCGCCCCGAAGAGGTCGGTGTCGTCGCTGAGCGAATCCACCGACACTGCCAGGCGACCGTGCTCCGCCAGAACCTGGCGGATCGTCTCGTCTACCGTCATCAAACTCCCCGTTCTCTCTGTGTGCACCGGCCGACGACGACGGCCCCTGCGACCGACGATTCGTGCGACAGACTGACTGTGAGTTCGCCGATACCCGCTTCGGCGGCCAGCTCAGCGGCCTGACCGGACAGGCGGATCTCGCACCATCCTCCTGTCATCCGGTGTATTTCGATACTACGCCAGTCAGGTTGCATTTCGACAGGCCTAAGTACTTTGACCACGGCTTCTTTCGCCGCGAAGCGGGCCGCCAGTGAATCGACGGCGTAGGCGTCACGTCCGCACGCGGCGGGGTCGTCGGTACGGCACGTCTCGATCTCGTGCGGCGTGAACAGGCGCATCACGTAGCGGTCACCGAAGTGGTCCACCGATGCGGCGACCTCCTCGACGGACACGAGGTCCATGCCGACGCGCAGAGACTCCGGCGAGACCGTGCTCACGACGCCTCCCGCAGAGGGGCCGCCGCCGGGGCCGTCACGGACCGGTAGACGGCACGGTAGCCCTCGGCGATGGCCGGCCAGAAGAACTCCTCGACCCGACCGTGGCCGGCCGCCGCCAAGGAACGACGCAGCGCGTTGTCGGAGAGCACGCGGCCGAGGGCCTCCGCCACGGCGACGGTATCGAACGGATCGACCAGGAGGCCGTCCTCGCCGTCCCGAACGAACTCCGGCGGTCCCCCGCGGTCGGTGGCGAGCACGGCGGTGGCGGCACGCCAGGCCTCGAGGAGGACGATGCCGAACGGCTCCAGCCGGCTCGGCATCACGAACAGCTCGGCACCCGCCATGGCCGCCGCCACCTGCTCGCGTGACAGCCGGCCGACGAAATGGATCCGTTCTCCGACCCCGGACTCCTCAGCCAGTGCCTCCAGGCGCTCGAGGGCGTTGCCCGTACCGGCGATGACCAGATCGGCCACCCGGGCCGTCGGGTCCATCGCCACGTACCCGGCGAGGAGGAGGTCGAAGCCCTTCTTGTCGACCACGCGACCGAGCGCCAGCACATACGGCACCGAGCCGAGCGGAGACGGCAGATCGACGGCCGGTGGACCGGCGTCACCGGTGGGTGCCACCCCGTTGAAGATCACCCGGCCCTGACCGGCCGGCAGTCCGAACCGGACGACTGCGTCGTCCAGGGTGAACTGCGAGCATCCGGTGACGGCGGCGGCCGTGCGGAGGCCGGCGCGCAGCGCGGCGCGCAGGCTCTGCGACGTCTCGAAGATGTCGGAATCGTCCATCACGGTCTCCCCCTGGAGGGTGACGACGAGCGGGACGTGGCAGAGGCGAGCCAGCGCGGTGGCATAGGCGCCGTTGGGGCCGAAGCACTGGACGTGCAGGACATCGGGCCGGAACGTGGCGACCGCCCGGCGGAGCGACCGCATCGTGCGCCAGCCGGTCGTGAGGGTGAGGGACACCTTGGACGCGCTCCGGGCCGGCAACGGCATGGGGAACCGGCGCACCACGAGGCCGTCACGCACCTCGACCGTCTCCGGCGCGCGGTCGTCCCCCAGGAGGGTCCACACCTCCACCTCGTCGCCCGCTGCCACCAGCGACAGGGCGAGATGCCGGGTCAGCTCCTCGACGCCGCCCACGGCCGGCGGGTACGCGCTCGGCAGCAACGCGATCCGGGTCATGGCGCGACGTCCGGGGTGGGCGTGCGGACGCCCGGAGGGCGCCGCAGGGCGGCGGGATCGAAGCGGTCGTGCCGGCCGGGCAGGGCGGAAGGGGTCAAGGGTCTGATCCTACGAAAGACTCGGGTCGAGCCAGGGCTCGACGGCGGTGAGGATGGCGCCGGAAGGGGGCGGGGCCAGCGTGCTCCAGGCGCCCACGCCCGGTGACCAGTAGTTCGAGAATGCCGCGGCGTACCAGCCGGACAGGTAGCCCTGCTCGGCACAGTCGCACTCGGGGGCCCAGCTCGGTGGGTTGATGCCCAGGGCGGCCGAGATCTGGGCGTGACCACCCTGGGGCTCGACGTAGGCGGCGTCGACCTCGTGGCCGATCTCGAACGCGGTGATCCCGGCCAGGCGCTCGACGGTCTCACCGGGATACACGTAGAGGGTGGAGACCCCGCCCTTTTGACCCCACGTGAAGTCAGTGTTGCCGTAGAACCCCGGCGACGGGGCGTCGGCGATGGGCAGGAAGCGGATCGAGTAGCCGGGCAGCTGCTGCCACGGGTACCGGACGAGGGCCAGTGCGGCGGCGCCCATGGCGTCCGGCGTGGTGGGTGGAAGCGTCGTCGGGGGGACGGTCGCCGGAGGAGCGGTCGCGGCCGGTGCGGCGGTGGTGACCGGCGCCGCTGCTGCGACTGCTACGGGTGCTGCAGCCGCAGGGACGGTCGCCGGAGTGGGCGTCACCGCCGCCGGGGCGGCCGTGGCCGCCGGGGACGCCGGGGTGACCCCGAGGCTCCGGAGCACGTTCGACGGGAGGGTCGCCGCGGCCTGTGGGTGGGCGCTGGCGGTTGCGGGGTGGGTCGTCACCACGACGGCGCTTGCCACGACGACCACCACCGCGAGGCCGAGCAGGACGTCGAGGCGGAGCAGCTTGCGCCGCGATCCGAAGCTGACCCGGGTCAGTGCGGACCGCAGGCCGGGCCGGCGTCGGTCGACGCCGATGTAGGCCTCAGTCAGGACCAGGCGCGGGCTGTCGAGATCGTCGAGCGACCCGAGTTCGGCGTGGGAGGCGGCCGGCAGGTCCGTCGTGGTCTGCGCCGTTCCGGACAGCGGGCCATCCGGCGTCGCGGCCGGGTCCTGCAGCTGACGCCAGGCGTCGAACGGATCATGAGGAGCGACGGCGACGCCGCCGCCCTCCGCAATCCGTCCGGATGTCGTGCCTGTGCCCATGCCTTGAGATCGGCAGTTCTCCTCTCCAACTGAAGTGGTCGGGACCCCGGGGTCGGTCACCGGGTGCCGGGACACCTGCGGGATCGGTCAGCCGACAGAGGGCACGCCGTGGCGTCCGCCGTGCGGCGACCGGGCTGCAGCACGGGCGGCGCGCGCAGCGGCACGGGCCGCGGCGCGATCGGCCCGGGCCTGGGCACGGGCGGCAAGGCGATCAGCCCGGGCCTGGGCGCGGGCGGCAGCTCGGGCTGCGGCACGGTCGGCACGAGCGGCGGCCCGGGCCGCACGGGCGGCGGCACGGTGCTGGGCCACCTGCGCCTCGGCGGCGTCACGGGCCGTCGCTCCCGGGCTCGTGGAGGTCACCGGCACCGCGGCCGCCGGTGCGGCGGAGTCGATGCGGGCCGGCAGTGGAGTCATCGCCCGGGAGGCGTAGGGCGACCGGTGCACACGCACCGTCGCCGGTGCGGGCACGGCCCCCGAAGCCGCTGAAGGCACGGCCGTCGTGGCCGGGGGCGGCGCGGGCGACGCGATCAGCACGAGAGGCACCACGACCGCTGCCGTCATGACGACCACCTGGACGGCCCGACGGATCAGGCGTGCCCATCGACGCGGACGCCATCTCCCCTGGTCCCACGACCGATCGGTCCGACGACGATCCGGTCCGACGTAGCTGTTGGAGATGACGAGTGTCGGATCGTGGAGGTCGAGTAGCCAGCTCGGATCCAGCATCACCTCGACATCGGCCGAGGGTACGACGATGGGGCGCCGGGTGACCGGCCCCGGCGGGACGGAAGCCGCCGGGATGGCGAGGAGGTCCAGGGCGATCGAACAGCCCATCGGGGACACCGTCCTCCGGGGTCCCTCCCGTCCGTGGGCGAGGAGATCCGCCCCGGATGCCGATTTGAGCTCCTGACCAGTCATCTCGTGGAACATCGGCAGTGCGGGGTGCGATCTGAAGGCGGCGGTCACCCGGGGCGGTTCCGGGCGACGCGGCGCCGGCGCGGTGGCACCCGGCGTACGGACCGGTCCCGGTGGCCGCCGACCGGTCGGTCAGTCGGTCAGTCGGTCACACGGACAGTCCGAGCGTCCGGTACACGTCGAGGGTGGCCCGGGCCGTACGCTCCCACGTCAGGGCCCGCACGGCCTCCTGGCCCCGTTCGGCCAACTCGGCGCGCCTGGCTCCGTCGGCCAGCAGCGCGGTCAGGATGGCGGCCAGTCCCGGCACATCGCCCGGCGTGAACGTCTCCGCACCCTTGCCCACCACTTCGGCGACCGCAGGCACCGGTGTGGAGACGACCGGCGCACCACAGGCCATGGCCTCGACCGGCGGGAGCCCGAAGCCTTCATAGGTCGACGCATAGCCGACGAGGGTGGCGGCCCCGTAGAGGGCGGGCAGGTCGCCTCCGGGCACGTGGCCGATCTCGATGACCGAGGCGGGGGCCGCCGTCCGCCAGAGCCCGTGGCCCGTCAGCACGAGTGGCACGTCGGCGATCCGGCACGCCTCGGCCAGCGTGCCGAGGTCCTTGCGGGGCTCGATGTTGCCCACGTGGAGCACGAAGCGGTCGGGCAGGCGGTAGAGCGCCCGGACCCGGTCGATCTCGCCGGACGGAGCTGGGACCATCGTGGATCCGGGGGCCTCGTGGATCACCACGGCGTCCCGTCCGCACAGCTCTTTCACCCGTTGCGCGGTGAACGCCGAGACGGCGATGACGGCGTCGGCCCGGTGGAGGGCCCGGCGTAGGAGTAGCCGCTCCCCCAGGACGCGGTGCCGTGGGAACGCCCACGCCACGTCGAAGATGGACAGGTCGTGCACCGTGCTCACCTGAAGAGCCGACCGGCGGAGCGGCAGGTCAACGTCCAGTCCGTGGACGAGGTCGCTGGGGCCGAACCCCCGGGCCCCGGCCACGACACGGCGCACACCGTGGGACTCCGGAAGGAGCCGCGCGGTGATGCCGGCGGGGAGCTCGGCCCGGCCGTCCGGGCGGACCGCGGCCACCAGGTCGGCGTCGGTCTCGGGCGCCAGTGCCCCCAGGAGCTCGCGGATGTAGGTGCTCACCCCACCCCCCCGGGAATCCAGGGGAAGCGCGTTGAACGTGATCCTCGGACGGGCGCTCACCCGGGCGGCACGGGGGGACTCGATGCACCGGCCGAGGTCGGCTCCACCGGGCGTCGGACGGCGCGGACCGGAAGACGGTGGTTCGAGGCCGCGGCCTGGGCCAGCAGGTCGGGAACCCGCTCCAGCCCCGGGTCGGCGTCGGCCACGCCCAGCGACATGCCGGCGATGACGAACGGTGGGATCGACAGGGCGCCGATCCAGAACGTGTCGAACAGCCCGTCCACGTAGTGACCGAGCAGGATGGCCAGTCCGAGCGTCCCGTAGATCCGGGGCACGCCATTCATGGCGCGCATGGTGACGATCACCAGGAAGACGAAGCCGAGCGAGCCGATCACACCGGTCGACGCCAGGTTGTCGACCAGCGAGTTGGGCGGCGCCGTGACGTAGACGTACTGGGGGAGGTTGTAGAAGCGCATCCCGAGGCCGAGGATGGGGCTGGTGTGCCACACCTGGAGCGCCGCGCTGATCTGGCTGAACCGGATCGCCACCGAATTGAACTGGGGATTGTTCTGGAAGGCCAGGCTCATGCTGTAGTACACGAGTCCCAGCGCGGGCACGCCGATGAAGATCAGCGTCTTGAAGCGGCCGCGCACGTGCGAGTTGAGGAGCAGCCCCGTCGCCACGGCCACCACCAGGAGGATCCCGGACTGACGCGACTGCGAAGCCAGGAGCCCCAGGAGGCAGAGCACCTCGATGACCCGGGACTCGACCTTGGGGAGGTGGACCCACGGCGGATTCAATAGGGCGATCGAGGCCGCCACCCACATGACCGAGCCGATGAGGTTCTTCTGCCATGGCCCCCACTGCGCCGGCTGGAGTCCGTGGGTGACCGAGTTCTCTACGGCCCAGAGGGCGAGGCCGGACGCGACCCACAGGTAGATTCGGATGGACTGGGGGGCGCGACCCCGATAGCCCACGACCCATCCGACGAGTGCGGCGCCGGCCAGATAGGAGAATCGGTGGAACCACTCGACGATGTCGCCCCGGAACGGGTGGGCCACCACCACCAGGATGAGGATCGCCTGGTACCAGACGATCCCCATCAGGAAGCGGCGCAGGTAGGTCGCCCGGGACCACTCCACGTGGAACAGGCAGATGATCGCCGCCGCGAACGTCAGGAGGTCGATCACACTGAGGTTGACACTCGCGCCACCGACCCGTTGGACGAGGACCGATCCGGGCAGTACCAGGACGGCGAGGAGGATCGGATCGACGGCGAAGATCCCGAGGACGAGGACCAGTCCGGCGAGGACGAGTCCGGCGATGGCGTTGATCGAGGTAACCACACCTACGACGACGGCCACCGCCAGCACCGCCAGCCACGTCACGCTGGCTCCGGCGAACCGCCCCCAGGCACTCGCCCCCATCCGGGCGCGCTCGGTCCCTGCTGTGGTGGGGTTCCTCATCGGTGCGTCGGGGGATCGGTCATTGGCCTCGTGGCGTATCGGTCGGGACTCCGTGGACGCCCTGGTGATCGTAGTGGTCGGCCCCCGTCGGAATCGCTCCGGCAGGCGGCGTCCACTCTCCATCGGCAACGCACGGCAGGATCTCAAGGTCTCTCGTGTTTCTGACGACGCTAGAGGTGACCCGGCACTCAGCCGGGAACGACAGGCCGGCCCCTTCGGGAGGTCGGCCGAGATCGAGGACGAGGACGGCCACGCGTGCCTAGTGCAGTGAACAGAGGGGAGGGGAGGGAGATGGCGAGCCGGGAGTCGGGGCGTGCGGCGTCGCCGACCCCCGCCCGTCCCGCCCGATCGACCCTCACACTCCCAGGTCGCGTGCCCTCGTATCCTGGGTCCTGCCCGAGCCCGCCGAAAGTGAGTGTGCGGTGACCTTCCAGCAGATGCTCAACACGCTGTGGAACAGGAAGTTGACGATCATCGTCACCGTCGTCGTCTGCGTCGCGGTGGCGCTCGGCTATACCGCGCTCGCCAAGCCCACCTACCAGTCGAGCGCGTTGATCCAGATCAACTCCCCGAGTCAGACCACCTCGACCGGATCGGGCTTCACCTTGTCCGACCCGGTCCAGGAGCTGTCGAGCTCCGCGGTCCAGATCGCCGCGGCCAAGGCCCTGAAGAGCGCCCACCCCTCCGACCTCGGCGGTCAGGTGACGGGCAGCGTCGACGCCACCACCGGCGCCCTGACCATCACCGGAACCGGGTCCTCCCCGGCCGAGTCCCAGGCTGTCACCACGGCCTTCGCCCAGGCGTTCGTCGACGACGTCCAGAACCACGTCGACGCACAGGTCGCGAAATACGGCCTCGTCCTCCAGGCCACGAGCACCAGGATCGCCTCCCTCCAGAGCCAGCTGCTGCCAACCAACAGCGCCAATGCAACCTCGGCCAACGCGCTGCTGAACGCACAGATCAACGCCCTGACCCAGACCTACAGCACGCTCCAGACCTCCCAGGCCACGCTCCAGGCGGGGGGGCCCTACGCCGCCATCCAGGTGGCTGCCGAGCCGGGTGCCTCCACCGGACTCTCCAAGTCGAAGTTGGCCGCCATCGGCCTGCTCACGGGCCTCCTGCTCGGTTGCGGCATCGCCTTCATCCGCGAGCAGTTCGACGACAGCCTCCGCCTCGACCCCGACATCGAGTCGGTGATCGACGGGCCGCTGCTCGGCGAGCTGCCCCAGGACGCCGAGGTGAAGAAGGGCGCAGTTTCGATCTCCCTGGTCCAGGCGCCCCAGTCGTCGCTGTCCGAGGCGGTCCGGGACCTGCGCACCAGCCTGCGGGTCCTGCTCGTGGAGCAGCAGAGCCCGATCCTCGTGGTCACCAGCCCGGAGCCGG
>CAZULR010000001.1:0-66476 GCA_964621235.1 uncultured Acidimicrobiaceae bacterium | reverse complement strand
TCTACAAGCCCGGCGACGCCGGGGCGGCCACCGCGGCCGGCGACACCACCCTCGGTGGACGGGGCGTGACGGTCAACACGAGCGGCGGCCTGGTCAGCCGGGGGCATCCGCTCGGCGCCACGGGCATCGCCCAGGTCGTCGAGCTCACGGCCCAGCTGCGCGACGAGGCCGGCCCCCGACAGGTCGCGGGCGCCCGGTTGGCGGTGGCGGCCAACACCGGTGGCATGATCGGGTCCCATGCAGGCACCACTGACGCAGCGTTCATCGGAATCCACGTCCTCGAGGCGGGCTGACTCATGATCGGACGCGGTGGGGTGATCACCGGGTACGGCATCGCCGTACCCGACAAGGTGGTCACCAATGACGACCTGTCCCTGACGCTCGACACCAACGACGCCTGGATCCGCGAGCGGACCGGCATCCGCGAGCGACGCATCGGCGGCACCACGTCGGGTCTGGCCATCGAGGCCGGCCTGGCCGCCCTCGAGAAGGCGGGGCGGCGCCCCGACGAGATCGACGCCATCATCCTGGCCACCACCACGCCGGACCAGATCGTGCCCGGCACGTCGGCCACGGTCCAGGACGGGATCGGCATCACCGGCGGGGCCTTCGACGTCAACGCCGCCTGCTCGGGCTTCGTCTACGCACTTACCGTCGCCCACGGCATGATCGCCATCGGCGCCGAGCGGCTGCTGGTGATCGGGTCCGAGACGCTCTCCCGGATCACCGACTGGGACGAGCGGTCGGTCTCCATCCTGGTGGGTGACGGCGCCGGCGCGGTGGTCGTCGAGGCGGTGGACGGACCTGGCCAGCTGCTGAGCTACCGGCTCGGGGCGGACGGGTCACTGCGGCACCTGCTCAAGTGCGATCACGGTGGCTTCCTGTACATGAACGGCAAGGAGATCTTCCGCAAGGCGGTGGCGGTGGTGGTCGAGTCCTCCCAGCAGGCCATCGCCGATGCCGGCCTGACCCCGGACCAGATCGATCTCGTCGTGCCGCACCAGGCCAACCTGCGCATCATCAGCGCCGCCTGCCAGCGGCTCGGGATCCCCGAGGAGAAGGCGGTGGTGGTCATCGACCGGTACGGCAACACCTCGTCGGCCTCGATCCCACTGGCACTGGCCGACGCGCTCGAGACCGGTCGGCTGCGGGCGGGCCAGCACGTGCTGCTCACCGGGTTCGGTGGGGGCATGACGTGGGCGAGCGCCGTGCTCAAGTGGGGCGGCTGACTGCCGATGGGAGGAGCATGACGGAATCGTCTGCTGTCGCGCCCTCGCTCGTGGTGCTCGCCGCGGGCATGGCCCGCCGCTACGGCGGCTGCAAGCCGCTCGCCCCGATCGGACCCCACGGCGAGGCCGTGCTCGACCTGCTGGTCAGCGACGCGGTCCGCGCCGGTTTCGGTCGGATCGTGCTCGTCGTCCATCCCGAGACCGGACCGGCGATCCGGTACCACGTGGAGCAGTGCTGGCCGGAGTCGGTCGGCGTGTCCTTCACCGAGCAGCGGCTGCCGCTCGGGACGGTCCACGCGGTCCTCGCCGCCGAGACCGCCCTCCGGCCCGATGCGTCCTTCGGCGTATGCAACGCCGACGACGTCTACGGGGAGTCGGCGATGCGGCTGCTGGCGGAGCACCTCGGCTCCCACGCCGACGAGCACGTGCTCGTCGGCTACCAGCTGCGCGAGACCGTGGCGACCGCGGACCCCGTCACCCGCGGCATCTGCACCGTGGGACCCGGCGGTCTCCTCGTCTCCCTCGACGAACGGCGGACGGTCCACACCGACGGCACCGGCGGCTTCGTCTCCGACGACGGACTCGAGCCCGCGCGTCTCGAGGGTGGCCTGGCGACGTCAGTGAACCTGTGGGGGTTCCATCCGGGGATCTGGAGTGTGTTCCACGAGGCCATGGACGCCTCGGGGCTCGACGAGGAGGCGCTGATCGCCCGGGTCGCCGCCGGCGACGAGGCACCGAAGGCCGAGGTGCTCCTTCCCGAGGTCGTCTCCACGATGGTGGCCGGTGGAACCGGCCTCCCGGTGCGGGTGCTGACCACGGACAGCCAGCTCGTCGGCGTGACCCACGCCGCCGACCTGCCCGTCGTCAGTGCCGAGCTGGCCCGCCAGGTCGCCTGGGGCATCCGTCCGGCCTCCCTGTGGAGTACCTGAGGCCCACGGCGCGCGACACGGGGGCCGGCCGACCCGGGAGGGACGATCCCTCCACGGCGACCGTCGCGTGTATCGGCGCATCGGGGCCCCCTACCTAACACTGTGCAGAATTGGAACGGTCGGCGGGGTGCCTTGTATCGGGTACGGCGACTCGCTAGGGTTCGCCTGCCGACCGCGCTACGTCCGGAGGCTGGGGCAATCGAAGAAACGGCCAGGCTTCGCCGCGGCTCGGTTCGGCATCGCAACGTTGGGGGGCACCCGTCGCCTGACTCACGTCCTGCATTCATGCAGGCAACCATAAGGAGCAACAACTAGATGCTGCGCAAGATGCTTTTGATCGCTTCTGCGGTCGCCATTCCGCTCGGCGCGTTCGGTGTGACCGCGGTCACCTCCGTCGCCCAGTCCGGAACCGCCGGGGCCACCGCCCTGGCCATCACCTGCAAGGTCACCAGTGGCACCGTCGACTTCGCCACTCCCGGGCTGTCCCAGAACGGGTCGTTCGAGTCGTCGCCGAGTTCCACGGCCGGTACCACCACGGTGAAGTACAACTGCGGGACCGCCGGCACGGGCACGACGAAGCCCATCTCCATCACCTCCGCCAGCACCGCCTGCACCGGCGCGAACACGCCGGTGACGGGTTGCTCGACCGGACAGTACAACTACGACTCAGAGGGCACGTTCGCCTCGAACGCCTCGTCGCTGTACTCGGAGATCGGTACGCTGACCGTCAAGATCGGCACCACCAGCTACAAGGCGAATCTCACGTCGTCGACGGTGGCAATCACCTGTGCCAGCGGTGAGGCCGGATTCAACCTCAAGGGCAAGCTGACCGCTCCCGCCGCCCACGCCGGTGAGACGATGAAGCTGACCACGTGCCTCGGATCCGACACCGGACCCGGTACGACCGGAAACTTCGTCACCGACTTCACGACACCGGGTGTCACCATCGCCACGGCAGCCATCGCCGCCGACAGCAAGGCGAAGATCTCCTAACTCGGAGATCAGCATGCACGAGTAGCACCTCCGGGTGCGGCGGTCACCACTTCAGGTGACCGGCTCGGGAAAAGGGACGGAGCTCCGGCTCCGTCCCTTTTTCGCGCCCGTGCCTCCGTGGCCGTCGCCCTGGGACGAGGCACCGCGTGCTGCTCTCGGGACGTGGCAGACCGGACTGTCGCGGGATGTCCTCGGCTGCAGCCGGGCGCGCCGATCGTCATCACTTCCTTTTCCGTCCTGGAGGACGATACCGGGGTGCTCTCGTGCGAACTGGGCCGTCGAACTCCCAGGTCAGGCCGAGGTTCCACGCCACCGGCCACCGGATGCGGCTCCCCGAACTGGTCAGTCACTCATCAATTGTGAGGATTTCATGAGGATGCCTTTGTGGGGCCACCGGTAACCTTGTATTGGGAAGTCCGGTTCGTTAAAGTGCAGTGCCGACCGAGGTGCGGCTAGGGGCTGGGGGACTCAGTACAACAACCACGCTTAGCCGCGGCATCGCTCGGTAACGCAATGTTGGGGGGCGCCCGTCGCCTGACGCTAGTCCTGCACTCGTGCAGGTTAACGAAAAGGAGCAACAACAAGATGCTGCGAAAGATGCTTTTGATCGCTTCTGCGGTCGCAATTCCGCTGGGGGCGTTCGGTGTGACCGCGGTCACCTCCGTTGCCCAGTCCGGAACCGCCGGGGCCACCGCCCTGGCCATCACCTGCAAGGTCACCAGTGGCACCGTCGACTTCGCGACTCCCGGGCTGTCCCAGAACGGTTCGTTCGAATCGGCGTCCACGTCGACGACCACGACGACCACGGTGAAGTACAACTGTGGTTCACCCGGCACGGGCAAGACGAACCCCATCAACATCACCACCGCCAACACCGCATGCACGGGCACGAACACGCCGGTGACGGGTTGCTCGTCCGGGCAGTACAACTACGACTCGGTCGGCGACTTCGCCTCGTCGGCGTCGACGCTGTGGTCGAGCATCGGGACCCTGAAGATCAAGATCGGCGCTACCAGCTACACGGCAGCTCTCACGTCGTCGTCGGTCGCTCTGACGTGTGCTTCCGGTGAGGCCGGATTCAACATCAAGGGTCACCTGACCGCGCCGGCCGCCGATGCCGGTCAGACTGTGAAGGACACCGTGTGCCTGGGATCGGACACGGGCCCTGGTACCACCGGCAACTTCGAGAACGACCTCGGTGCTCCTGGTGTCACCATCGCCACCGCGGCGATTGCTGCCGACAGCAAGGCGAAGATCTCCTAACTCGGAGATCAGCATGTATGAGTAGCACCTCTGGGTGCGGCGGTCGCCGAATCTGGTGACCGGCTCAGTGAAAGGGACGGAGCTCCGGCTCCGTCCCTTTCTCGCGCTTGGCCCTCCTCGGGCGCAGCGCCCTGAGGGCGGTGCTACCTGTCGGGAGCGATGCACTTCGGCCCGCCACGTCTCGATGGATTCACCCCACCCACCTGCCACCTCTCCCGGCGGCAGAAATCCATAGCGGGCCGATCGGCGACGGACAAGGTCCGCCTAATCGCGTGTGGACCAGTCCCCGGGTCCTTCGCGGTCAGCTGACCTCCTGGAAGTGGTCCAGCTGACCAGTCATCGGGACCCGATCACGACGACCAGTGCGACTCGACGCAAGCGTGACCAACCGGGAACGTGAGAACCTGATACCCATCGATTACGCGCCTTCCGCCGCGAAAGACGCTGGTCCACCCCATTGCCCGTTATGACGAGGTTCGGCGGCAGATCTCACCCGGTCACGGTTGCTACCGCGAAAAGCGACGTGCCGGTACCCCATCGGCGACGCAAAGCGACTGAACCGGTGCCGGCAAGATACAGCACGTCATTTACCAGTCCGGGAAGGTCGGGAAACTCCGCACTCTGCTCGGTGACCTTCCCATGCTTGTTTCGGGCGCGCAGTATTCCCAGAGGGACCATCTCAGGAAAGAGGAAACTGATCTCATCGACAGACAGCGGCAAGCCTTCGAAGCATGCACCAAGTGTCTGCCGGTCATAACGCCGATAATGTCCGAGCTTGACGTCCCAGTCGGACCACAATCGTTGGAGAGCCGGCACAGTGAGGAGCAGCTTCGATCCGACGCCCATCTTTCCGACCAGATCCTTGAGGAAGGCTCGGTCGTCCTCTTGATGCTCGAGAACATCAAGGAGGGTGACGAATTGCGCATCATCGAAGGTAAGCTCGTCGCCCAGATCAGCTCCGGCGCCGTACCGCTCAGCAAGAAACGTCCTGAGCGACTCGATCGGTTCCACGAAGAGGTAGTTGGCCTGGGGGCGGTCCCGTTGCAGGAATTCACCCAACAGACCGGCTCCGGCTCCGACGTCGACCAGGTCGAACGGCGTTCGGTCAGGCAACTGCTGCCGCACGACCCGCCACCGCAGCCGCTGCCAGAAGAACCGGCGAGAATGCTCAATCTGCCGAAGCAGGTGTGCTTCGAGTGCCTCCGTCAACGTACTCCTCCAATCCGGATAGCGAGATCCCCCGTGAATGAGAAAACACGACGAAGAGGACCACGAAATTGCCCAGTGCAATAAATGAAAGAATCAGGATACCCAGCAAGGTTGCCGTAGCCCACCCCGGAATGGCAGCAGTGGAAAAGACTCGGATCGCCACCACCGATACCGACAGCACGATGCCTAATGCGAAGGCCGTGGTGAAGGCAACAAGCGCTCGTACTGCTATCCGATCCGTGAATGGCATCAGCATTCGAGTTCCGTGCATGAACAGCCTCAGCAGATTCATTCGCGATCGCCCGGCATAGCGCTTTCCACGTGGGCATGGAACGAGCGTCACGGGAACATCCAAGCTGACGAGGGTGGACGAATAGCACAGGTCGAAGTATGGATGCATGAGAATCCGCTTGGCCAACCCGCCGCGGTATGCCGCGAAATTCCCACTGCGCACCGTCGTGCCCGTGAGAATCCGGAACAGGTTCCGGAAGAGGAAATACATCGTGCGGAAACGGATCGACTCCTGCCGTTTGGTACGTCGAGCGACGGAAAGGAATCCTAACTCGGAAGGAATCTCCTCCAACGGGGCCAAGAGGCGCGGCAGATCCTCGGGCCGGTCCTCGCCGTCCGCGTCCATCGTCACGATGAGATCGGCGTCGTCGATGAGATCCAGGATGGACCGGAGGCCGAACACGATGGCCCGTTGATGTCCGACATTGAATGGCAGCTCGACCACCATGACGTCGTCGAGTGGCGCCAGGTCAGACATCCGGTGGTCCGTGCCGCCGGTGTCATCGACGAGGACGAAGTGGATGTCGTACGCAACAGACCAACGCTGTCGAAGAGCGATGATTCGCTGACGGAGTAGCTGAAAGGACTCGACGTCGTGATAGCTCGGGCTGACGATCCAGAGTTGCGGAGCCTGCGGCGCATCCGGTGTGTTCGGAGAGTCAACCATCCTCGATCAACTACTCCCCACCAGATGTCGGTGCTTCGACCGAGGTCGCCGCCGCCGTACGCGTCGGACGACGGCGCCTCTCGATAAACATTGCAGTTAGCAGGCTGATCGCGCTGCATAATGCGAGGAATATTCCCGCGGTGAAGGACTCGGGCCAGTAGTGCAGCACGATGCTATGGCGGCCGGCAGGGATCGTCGCCGCCAGCATGATTCCGGAAGACGACTGGAGTGTGAGCGGCTGACCGTCAATGGTTGCCCGCCAACCCGGCACGTCACTGAGGCGGAGTACCAGCGTTCGTGTGGTCGCGGAATTGACACGCATTGTCCACTCTGTGGGGCTCGGTTTCGTGACCGCCACCGGTGTGGCCTGAGATTGTTCAGAGGTTGAGGCATCTTGGCCCTGCGGCACCAAGGTGGCCTGATACGCCCTAGGAACCCGGTAGAGGTCATCCACACCGATCCGTGCGACATAGCTGGTACCGATCGGACCGGGTTTACCAGCGGGTTCGAGAACATACGAAACTCCATACAGCTGGGCTTCAGAGACTGTGGCGAGAGCTGGACAGTAGGTGTTCTCAGCGGGAAAGCCTACGAACATATGGCTGTGACCGCTTGGTGGTGTGAAGTAGCTGTTGGGAATCATCGGATCGTAGAGCGCTAATTCGTGAACGGCATACACGTCATTGATATTCGCAGGGATCCCCAGGCCAACGCACAGAAAGGTCGGTCTCCCGAATCCGACGAGTGACGATCCAACCGTTCGCTGGAGAGTCGTGGTTGCCGGGTTTGACGGATAGAACTCCGCGCTCGACTGCAACAGCGGTGCGCCGGCGGAAATCAGAAACGCCGTCTGACAGATGAGTAGAACGACGACCGCCCACCTTCCCGCAACTTGAGCGCTTGAGCTGAGAATCGCTCCTGGCGATCGTGGCTTCACGTTCCGTGTTGGATCAGGATCTCCTGATCGCCGAGTCCCCATGACGACAACCACACCAGCGCAGATGACCCCCACGAGGACTTGCGCGGTCGGCCAGACGAAGCTGTCGGAGCGGATGCGGTTCTCGACAGCCGGAAGATGTCCGATGCTCAAGATGTAGATCCCGATCACGAGGATACCGGCGCCCCCGAAGGCAAGTCCGATCCAACCCCACACTCGTAGTCGTGAGGCTCGAAGGAGGGCATCGGCTCCCACCCCGGCCAGCATCGCCAGCGCGAACGCCGTGGCCAGCAGAAACCGAGCCGGGGACAGGCCCACGGTCGGCACGCGGTTGACGACCGAGTTGAGGGACGGGACGATTGACGCGAAGGCGATGCCTCCGGTCACCACTGCGACCGCTGCCAGCGCCATGACCTCCGGTGAACGCCTCCGGAGCACTATCGCGACGAACGCCAGAATGATGGCGATGATGCCGATGTAGCCACCGATGTACACCAGTCCCCAGGGACCGAACATCTTGCTGCCGGGCACCGGGAGACCGTCGAATCCGGAGAAGATCAGATATGACAGGTCGTGTGCGGGGAGCGCAGGAGTCGCCACTGCGGCCCTGTGGACTGAACCGGAACCCAGTTGGAGTCCAGGAAGTGCAAGTGGTGCCGCTAGGGCACCACCCGCCACCGACCCAATTGCCAGATCCACGATCGGCCGAACGACCTGACGTGGTCCGTCGCTCACCGCGCGGTGGATCAGCAGGACGAGGACAAAGACGGCGAGGGACACCAGGAGCAGAGCCAAGATCTCCGGTTGTCCGGCATAGACGGCAAAGGCCAGCACCAACGCAAAGCCAGCGATAACGCGCGCACGATGACCACCACGGATGATGAGAAGCGTCGCCGCGAACAGCCATCCGGCCCAGGAGATCACTGCTGCATGGGGCCATCCGAGCCATCCGATGAATGGCCCACTCAGTTCGAACACGGTTCCAGCCATGGCCGCTCCGACGACACCCACTCCAAGCAGACGGGCGAAGACGTAACTGCCAGTGCCGGCGACGATCACCGTCACGACGATCGTGACGGTATACGAAAGATGCGCAGGCACCAGATAGCCGACCAGTGCCGGGAAGCTGAACACGGCGGACTGCCAGTTGAAGGCAAGGGGAGATCCCAGGCCACCGTAGGAATTCCACAACGGCAGGAGACCATGATGAACCTGAGAAGTCGCAAGGACCGTCCACGGCATGATGGCCGACAACTGATCGTTGAAGTAGACGTTCTCAGCCGAGCCGCCATGGGCGCCAGGGGTGCCGTACAGCGTCAAGAGGTTGAACGGCCCCAGGTAGACGCCATGGATCAGTGCTGGCGCTAGGACGGCGACTCCAGCGACGACGACCCAGCACAACCCCACGAGCTCCAATCGCGTTGATCTTGGTGGTATCTGATGCTGGCCAGGGGCGTCGTCAGGCGATGGGCCCTCCAGTTGGCCGCCTTCCTCAAGTACCGCCATCGCCCCCGCCTCCGATCCAACGCGCTGCATCCGCTGCCACCTGGAAGATGTCCAGTGAGGCCTCTTGCCCGGCCTGAAGTATCGCTTTCCACACCAGTATGGATGCTGAGAGGAGTGGATCGGAGATGCGCTTCACGACAAATTACATTCCTCCCCAATCACCTGGCCCGCACTGTCCAGATCAGTCGACGATCATGACGTTCCGGCGATGGCCGTACCCAGACTGGAACTGACTCTCCAACCGCCGGGTCGACGAAAGCTACCAGGAGTGGAGTCAGCCGCATACGCCGGTTAGCGGCGTGGTTCTCCCGATCTCCTTGACTCGCCCCCCGAGGTGGTCGCCGAAGAATCAGTGGGAATGGTAGCAAAGGACATCTGGACAGATCGGGGTGGAACCGGATGCGTTGCCGGACATCCACGCACCGCTCAACGCGGTGGGTCACCGAGGACAGTGGCGGTGACGCTCCCCTGGGAGCCTGACCCGCTCTGCCGGACAGGCTGGAGTTGACCCGGACCAGAGAGACGAGCTCCGGTCACGTTGTCACCTCGGCGTGGAGTCAACCCGGATTCGCCATCGGAATCCTGCCCAAAATGCCGACTGGTAGGCTGCGGTCGTGGACGCCGATAAAGACAGACAGGATCGATTGGCTTGGATCAGCCGGGTGACGGCATCACCTCCGATCGTTCACCCTGAAGCTCCGAATGGTGCCGTGTGGAACACCGATCCCAAGTGCTATCAGTTGATGGCCGAGCAATTGCACCAAGGCGCGCGAACTCTGGAAACGGGTGCGGGGGTTTCGACCGTGCTCTTTGCCGCCTGGGGTTGTGACCACCTGGCCGTAGTGCCGTTTCAGAACGAAGCAGACGCCGTCGTCCGGTATTGCGATGAGCACGAGATATCGAGGGACACTCTCCGCTTCGATGTTCGACCGTCGGAGTTGGCGCTACCTGAGTTGGCGGGGACCATTGATCAACTTGACCTCGTGTTCATCGATGGGTGCCATGGGTTCCCCATCCCGATCATCGACTGGTTCTATGGTGCAGGTCTGCTTCGCAAGGGCGGAGTGGTGATCTTTGACGATATTCAGCTGCCTCAAGTCAGTTCGTTCATCGACTCATTTCTTGGGCGAGATGATCGATGGCAACAGTTGGAGTCGACCGAGAAGTGGGCGGCATTTCGGCGCTTGTCTGAAGGTCCACTGGGAGAGAATCAGGTGCATCAGCCCTTCTTTCCAGATTCCGCCCGGACTCCGTTGAGGCGTGTGAAGGACGCAATACCTCTGAACGTACGGACGTCGCTTTGGAAGATTCTTCACGGATCAGCCAAGAGTCAGTAACGCGTAGTCATGGGTGTCGAACTGGCCGACGACTCGTTCACGGCGGCGAACCACCCCCTCACGCAGGCACCGCTGACTCCGTCGTAACCACAGGCGATCCTTGGGAACCGCGGGGTTTGCTCCACACCGACCCGCCTGAACGGTTCTGCCCCGATCGCCATGCACGTAGGCGTCAGCTCGGCAGACGACCCCGCAGCTTCGTTATTCGAGTCCATCTATGAGCTCGACCGGAATCCTGGCCCTGACTTTCCAGCTGACGCTGCCTCGTACTAAATGCCGATCCGTGGACGATCTGTTCCGTCACACCCCGGTATATGGTGGATACCCGAGTAACGCCATGTTAGAAGCCAATTCGCGTTCCACCTCTTGTGCGCACTCGGTACTAACGTAGTCTCGCCAATTCTTGGTTTCGTTCACTACCGGCTCGAAGAGGTGGGGATCGATCCACCAGGCCTTCTTCCCTTCCTCACGATGTGTGAGCAGACAGTCCTCTTCGAAAGGCTCTCCGACGTGCGCAAGGACGCGTCGAATCGTTGGTTCGGTTTTTTGCGTCAAATCCTCATAGCGCAGCACCAGGAGGCGGGACGATCGGTGGCGGGCCATCTGAAGGGCGGCGCTGGTATTCGTATTCCATCGCTCGCAGAACGATCGCCAGTCAATGTTGGCCCAAGAAGACGTACCGGGATCGACCTGAAACCGTCGCGTGTACGAACTCAACGTGTCGACCGGATGCCGAGCGATGTACAGGAACCTGGCCCGGGGGAAGGCGATCTGCAGGAGAGGTACCCACTGGAGATTCTGTGGAGTCTTCTCGATGAGGCGTTCGGCGCCCCGCGCCTCGGCGGCGGCCATGAAGTAACGCCTGATGACCAGATGGTCGCCAGCGGCGATCCACACAAGACGGTTCTGGCGGGTATCCGGGAATCCGCGGCGAACGAACTCTCGCCTACTTCGCAGATGCGCGATGTCGTCGACGAACTCGGCGTATCGGCGCTCATCCGTCATGAAGTCAACCAGAGAATTGTCGGGCCCGTCCGGAGGATCGACGCCGGCGAGTAACTCGAGCGCGTGGCTCTCGCCAAGATTGATACCCACGCGGGGCCGGAACGCTGAGTGGCTCTGGAGACTTCGATACAGGAGTGACGTGCCACTACGTGCCTCGCCCACGATGAACACAGGTGCCGAGCTGAGCGCTCGAGCGGCGCCGCGCACCGTCGCCCGGTGGGTACGGTTCGACGGTCCGATCACGAGGCTTTCCTATCAGACTCGCACCCATGTTGGCCAAGGCGAAATGACCGCGGCGTGCAGAGATCCTTCCCGCCCGACACAATCTGGACAAGAACAAGATAACCGTGGTGCCCAGGGGGAGAGAGTGTCCGAATTCGGTTCGCACCTGCCCCCATCGATCAGGTGAGAATCACCCTGACCCGATTCCGGCTCGATCCGCCTGGTGATTCCGCCTGCTTTTCGGGTCCGCTCGGCGGGTTAGGCAGCCGGTGTCCGGTACCTCAGTTGCGAGAGCGATCGATGGACGTTCTTGGTGAACTCTTCGACGTCCGCCAGGACCTCCTGCGCTGTCGGACGGTGGTCTTGTCGACGTCGGCTTCCCGCATCCACGCGTGCTCCGAGCAGTTGGTCTGGAGGTGGACGGCAGGCACGCCGAGATGCCGACCCGGGGCCGCAACTTTGCCTGTCGCACCGCCCGGAGACCGTCGACCAGCCACGTTTACCGGTCCCGTCTGCAGATGATGCAAAAGCCCTCGGGCCGCCTGTGGGCCGTCGTCCGCCAATTGCCAAAGCGGAGCCGCGCCAACTCCCTGGGCGGGATCGGATGGGTCAGTTCCTGCCCGAGTGGCGCCGGGATGCCGCGGTGCTCCCTGGCACGGCCCCACCGCTGAGATCATCTCCAGTGACAACCGGCCGGAGCCGAGTCCGAGCTTCCACCACGCAGGTCGCGACGTGCCGCGAAGGCGTGAGCCATTTCGTCCGGGAAGGTGAGTCAGCCTCCCGACGACGGGCGAGCCGGGTCGATTCGGCGGCGATGCCGGTTGGCGTCGACCGACCTCCCGATCGGGCGATCACCTTCCCCGTGACTCCAGTAGCACCGATTGCCGGCGCCTCATCGCATGGTGATTCAGCGGTTCTTGAGCAGGCTACGGCACAGCGACATGTCCAGGACGGTCTGTCGCCCATGGGCGATGACGACCGGCGGCACGGCGTCCACGGAGGAAGGCGGGGTGGTGTGTACGACCAACGGCGAGGTGCCGGTGCCCGCCCCCGTGAGAACCCCCGACAGCACCGTGCGATTGCCCATGTTCAGCGTGATCCTGTTCAGGAACGGATCGGCCGTGACGACGAGGTGGTAGGTATGCCCGATCTTCGGAGTCACGCGTTTGCCGGTGATCGGAAAGCGCGGATCATCGAGTACGAACTGCACGCTCCGGTCACCGACGGATCGGAGGGATACGACATCACTGCCGACCGTCAGCACCGGAAGACCAGGTCCGATCTCCGCCGGCGCGCTGAAGGTCATCACCATCCGGGTGATGATGGCCGAACTCTGCTCGACGGGAACCCACATCTTGTGCTCGCGCTGCAAGGTGGGATCGGCCGAGACCGGCTTACCCGAAGAGAGATACATGCCGACGCAGTCTCCGCCGATGAACACCTGGCCTGCCGGTGCCTGGTAGGGCATCACGGTGCCCACGGTGATCTGCCGCCTGAGTGGGTTCCCGGTGACGCTGCTCACTGCGTTGACAGCCTGGAGGTAGTGGGTCGACTGTTTCGGGGTCCACTCGGTCGTGGGTGTCAATGCGATTCCCAGGTTGGCCGCGACGGAGAACAGCGCGAGAACGATCACGCCGCCAACAGCAAGCCACTTCGCCCGTTGCGCCCAACCATCCCATCGCCTCCACAGATCGACCAGCCCGATGGCCGCGCCGAGCACGAGGAACGGAAGGAAGTCGCCCAGATAGCGGGGGGCGATGTATCCCAGGAGGAAATCGACCAAGGTGGCGCCCACCCCGACCAGCAACGGGATCCGCATCAGGACCATACCCCTACTCGGATGCGGCCGGAAGGCCATGACGAGTGCCCAACAGCTCAAGAGGAACAGGAGGGGCATCGACGCCGGAACGCTGGCTGTCGGATACAGGATATCGACGATATAGCCGCCATAGACATGGGGTGGCGCGATCGGTAGGGAGAGGAACGGAAACGTCGGCTGGGCGCGTAGTCCGAACGGCTGGAGGTACGCCCAGAACATCGTCGGGAGGAAGTGGAAGCTGTACCCCTTTCCTCCGGTCGCCGCCAGGAACGCCCTCCGGTGGGCATTCACCTGGGTCCACACCTGTTCGGACAGGGGAAGACCGTTCAGCACCGTTCCGAACTTCACCCAATTGACCACGCTGGAGACCACGAACGGCACGACCCCGACGGCCACCATCGGGAGGGCCCATCGGCGATGTCGCGATTCGCCCCGACCGAAGTAGAACCAGGCGGCGATGAGCAGGGCGCCGACGATGCACGCCAGTGCCGGTGACGGGCGTTCGAGGACGCCGGCCAGCACCAACCCGCCTGCGGCGAGCACTTTGCCGGCGGTGGGCCGCTCGAGGATGCCGAGGAAGACGAAGAGCGTCGCGACGGTGATGGGGACGGTCCACGCGATGTCCTCGTCGTAGACCCAGGGCGCGGAAGCCAGGAACAGGAGTACCGAGCCGCCGAGGATCGCGGTCATCACCACGCCCCAGGAGATTGATTCCGCCCAGCCGATCGCCACCGGACCCCGCAGCAGCACCCGCACGCGCCAGATCAGCAACCCCGCGAAGAGTCCGGTCAGTAGCCACGCCACCAACATCGACGGGGCCGTCAGGTGTCCGTTCAGGCCTGGCGCTACCAGAAGGAACGGGATCCTCAGGATGGAGAGCAACAGGCCGAAGTAGGTATAGGTCCGGCCGTCATGCACGAATCCCTCGATGCCGAGGCTCCCCGTAGCGACCCACAGATGGCCGTGGATCATCGACTCGGCCTGATTGTCGTAGAAGCCGCTCAGGTAGGAGATTCGACGTTCGCCGTTGTAGGAGCCGGTCCACTCATTCGTGAGCACCCACAGGAACGGCACCGCAGCCACGATTCCGCCCAGGATCGAGGCCACCACGAATCGCCTTACGCCACGCTGGTCCCCCGGAGGAACGTCGGAGTTGGCCGCCACCACCCGCGTGGCCTCCTCACGAGACTCCAATCCCACCCCTGCCATGTCGGGATTCTAGTCCGGGAGAGGCTCGGGAAACCCAGTCGGGTGGCCCGGCATCCACGCGGGCATGCCTACTGTCCGAGGAACCATGCGGTCGTATTCCGCACGCCGTCCTTCACCTGGTCGAGATTGACGGCAGCCGCCCGCCGAAACATTCTGCGTCGCGATTCGACGGTGGAGAGGAGAATGCCCCCCAAGATAATCAGCATTGTGCCGATGAGGCCCAGCGGTTTGATGTCGACACCAGTGAATGGCAACTCGGCTGCCGTCTTCTCCACCGCTGGGGTCGAGGTCGTGGAAGGATCCGAGAACGGGAGCGCCGAAGACGTGGCTGCCGTCGTGGGTGTGGTGGAACTCGCCGCGACGACGGGCGGAACCGTGCTCGACGTGGTCGTGGGTCGGGTCGTTGTCGTAGTTGTCGTAGTTGTCGAAGTCGTCGAAGTTGTCGTCGTGGTGGTCGTCGTGGTTTCGTGGCAAGTATGGATCTGCGTGCGGATGCCGGTCTTGTAGATCCAGGGGGCCGGTCCGACGAGTGCGTCAGCCTGGATCTGGCCACAGAACTTGGGGTAGTCGATCGTCAGCGTGCCTGACTTACCGAGGACGTACCCCACGCGTGGCTGCATCGGCATGGTCGGAAGGTTCATGTAGAGCATCCACTTGCAATGCTTGTCCGACTTCGGACAGGGGGGCGTCGGGATGGTCAGCTGGGCCTGCTGTGCGGCGGAATTGAAGATCAGAATCGGTCGAGCCCCAGCGGACTGGGCACCTTCCGCCACCCCTGCCGTCACCATCGAACCGCCGACGGTCAACATCATTATTGCCAAGGCTGCGGTGATCCTGTGCCACCTGTTCAACCGCATCTGCCCTCGCCTGCGTCGTTCCTCGCCCCCAATGCAGCTGATTCTACGGGTTCATCGCCGCTTCCGCCAACCGACCGAAGGGGATGGTGCGACTTCTTCTCCATCGTGTCCTCAAAATTGACGACACTCGAGCTCACGCCGTGGTGGTCGCTTAGCCAGAACACGTGGATTCCTCCTGGGGTGCGGTCAGAACCAGCTCTATCCCGGGTTGGTTCGGGCAAACGCCTCCGGCGGAATAGCCTCTGTCCCGCTGGAGCTCCGCGGGTACTTCACGGTGCGGACGATGACCGAGCGGTGGTGATTGACAAGCGGAGTCGACAGGCACCGGCACCATGGGTTCTCTGGTTGATTCCAGTTATAGTGACGCAACTCGACCGCATCAACAGGGGCAACGCATGCTGGCTAGACGGGAACTCCCGCCAGAATTTGAGCGGTGGAACCGCCGGTGGGGTGCACCTGGCGGACGGCACCAGGCAACATTTTCGATCATCCGGCGGCTCCCGGCTCCCGCCACGCGCCCGTTCTTTCAAACTGCACAAGTCCGACGATCTCAGGGACCGTTCGCCTTCCAGTGGAACACGCCCACCCGATCGGTCGAGTTCCCGTGGGCCTATCACCAGCTCGCCGATCTCGGTCCCTCTCGAATCCTCGAGATCGGAGGTGCGCTATCCGGTCTTCAGTTCGTCTTGGCGAAGGAGGGCCACGAAGTTCACAATGTCGATCCGTTCTTCGACTATGGGAGCGGCGACTACGAGGTGGATCCCGTGGCGGAGCACCACGCACTCAACAAGGTATTCGGCACCGACGTGCGGCTACACCGGTCGACACTTCCCGAAGCTGATCTCTCGGGGACGTTTTCCGCGGCCGTTTGCATCTCGACGATCGAGCACCTCTCGCGCGAGGACATCAAGGCCACGCTGTTGGCCGTGAAGGAGCGCCTTGCGCCCGGTGGCCTCTTGGTCCTCACGATCGACCTCTTCCTCAACCTCTCGCCCTTCTGCTCACAGATTGAAAATGTCTGGGGGACGAATGCCTCGGTCGCTTGGATCGATGACATCCTGGGCTTCACCATGGTGAGTGGCGACCGTAGGGAACTGAACGGGTACGCGGAGTTCTCGGCTGACGCCATTTTGTGCCGCCTCGAGGAGTTCGCCGTCTGTAGGGACTATCCGCAGATGGCGCAGCTGGTCACCTTCCGGGCTCCCGGCGGTTGATGGCGGCACCCTCGCCGCACGTCCCGTTCGCACGCACATGACCGACCCGAACGCAGCGTCCTACATCCGCCGGGGTGTGCTGGTACCCGACGCACCCACCGTGTCGGTCATCATGCTGGTCATGGCCGATGTCACCAACGCGCTGCGTGGACTGGATGCCCTCGACGCGGCATCTGGGACCGCCGTCGAGACCGTCGTCGTGGCCAATGGGACCCCTGCCGCCGCCGCGGACTTGCTCGAGGCGCGAGACGACATTGTGGTGGTTCGCAGCCGGGCGAACCTCGGATTCGCTGGGGGCAACAATCTCGCCGCCGGGATCGCCCGTGGTCGGTACTTCTTGTTGCTCAACGACGACAGCGTCCTCCAGGCGGGAGCTGTCGACCGACTGGTCGCCACCGCCGAGCGCGATCCGTCCATCGGAGCGGTCGGAGCGCGCATCCTCTCGACCGACGGCACGCTTCAAGAGGCGGGGTCGGTTCTCTGGCGAGATGGTTCAGCTGCGCATGTCGGCCTGGGACTCCCTCCTCACACCGACGCCTACTCCGCGGTTCGTGCCGTGGACTACATCTCGGCCAACGCACTCCTGGTGCGGCGCGATGCATGGGAAGCCGTCGGTGGACTCGATCCGGGGTACTTCCCCGCGTACTACGAGGACGTCGATTTCTGTCTCTCCCTCAATCAGCTCGGGTATCGGGTCGTGTACGAGCCTCGGGCGCTACTGGTTCACCTCGAAAGTCAGAGCACCTCCAGAAACTTCCGGATATTCCTCCTGCTGCGGAACCGACAACGACTGGTCGCACGATGGGCATCGGTGCTCGACCAGTGCCTCATTCCCGTTGCCCACGACGATCCGGGTTCCATCACCGCCGCGGTCGAGCGAGCACGCGGCGACCTGCCCCGCGCGCTGATCAGTCACGTCGTCCGAACTCCGGACGGGGAAGCAGCCGTATGGGCACTGGCCGAGGCTCTGGCCCGGGCCGGGTGGGGAGTCACTGTCTCCATGTCGGAACCGGCGGACACGACGATGCTCGACCGGATGGCCGACCTGGGAGTCGAGGTCACCAGGACGGGCGCCGATCAGGTTCGACTGGCGCCCGGCGTCGAGTTCGACGCGGTCATCGCCGATCAGGACCATTTCTCCGCCTATGCCACCGGGGCCCGACGCGCTGGCCGGAAGGTAACTCCCGAGGTCGACATCGAGTTCGACGAAGGTCGGGCAGTCAGCTCCGTGGTGGAAGAGGCCAACCGGCGTGCAGCGCGGGCCCCGAAGCCCAGAGGTGCACCCCGGAGCGGCTGGTACCCTGAGCGAATGTCGGACGACTTCCCCAGTAGTGAACTGGGCGGACGCCCTGCCCTCGATGATCACGCACAGATGATGAGGGAGATCGAGGCCCTTCGATCGGAAGCCGCCATCAAGGACGAATACATCGCCTCCTTCGAAGCGCAGATCGAAGGCCTGAGAACGGAGCTGGCCGAATCCCGGGCGTTCCTGAACGCGAAGACGTCGTACATCGAGTCACTTCCGTCGGTTCGCCTGAAGAAGCGCCTCGCCGGGATGCGGAGTAGATCCAAGTGACCGACCGATCCATCGTGCCCCCAACCATGACGGGCAGGGACGGAGGTCCGTTATCCATTCTGATCGTGGCAGAAGACTTTCCGTGGCCTTCCACCGGTGGGGGACTCATCAGATTGGCCAAGATGATCGAGGCGATCGCCGAGCTCGGTGAGGTCGACCTCTTCACCTTGCATGACATCAGGCGCGGTGATGAATTCGAAGTTCCACCGTCGATCAAGGTCCGACGGGTTCGAACCGTCCTCTACCCGGGCGCCCCCCGTCAACTGCACTGGCGCCTGAAGTGGCTGGCCCAACGATCGCTTCCCTTGGAAGTGTCCATGCGGATGCTCGATCGCTCGCCGCGGATCCAGTTCGAGGCATGGGCCGCGGAACGATACGACCTGGTGTGGTTCTCCACTGCGGCGACCTTCATCTGGATGGGTCGCCCGAACCTGGGTCCTACGGTCATTGACCTGGTGGACCTCGAGGACGAGAAGGCACGCCAGCGTGCCGGCCTGCTTCGGACTCTGGCCAAACCTCGAGACGGAGTCGACTTCTTGAAGCTGCGCGTCGCCGCGGCACAGGCGAGCAAGAACGCCCGTGACTGGATCGCCTTGCAAGAATCGGTTGCCAAGGATGTCGATCGTGTCGTTCTCTGCAGTGAATCCGACGTCAAGCGATCGGGATTTCCGAATGCGCTTTCGATCCCCAACACCTATCCCGCACCGACCAGCCAGATGGGCTCGGTCGTGGTGGGAGACCCTCCGGTCGTGCTCCTGCAAGGGAGCCTCCGCTATGCGCCGAATATCGACGGTGCCGACTGGCTGGTCGGCGACATCGGACCACTCCTCCGCCACCGGATCCCGAACGTCCAGATCCGCCTCGTTGGCCGGGCCACCGCCGGCGTCGAACGTCACAACCACCCACCACAGGTAGTCGTCACGGGCCAGGTTCCCGACATGGAACCTGAGTTGGAACGTGCAGATCTGGCGGTGGTGCCACTCCGGATCGGCAGCGGGACCCGACTCAAGATCCTCGAGTCCTTCGCCCACCGGATCCCCGTCGTCTCGACCCGGTTAGGTGCCGACGGCCTCGATGTCGAGGACGGAGTCCACCTGCTGCTGGCCGATGACGCCGAGGCGTTTGCCGACGCCTGCCAGCGACTGCTCACCGATCCGGAGCTGCGGCAGCGGCTCGTAAACGCCGCCGAAGCGCTCTATCTCGACCGGTATGAATGGACGGCGGCCAAGGAGAAGGTTGGCCGACTCGTGTCGGAGGTCACCAAGGCCGGCCCGGAAGTCCGTGGACCGGTGCCGTTGAACTGAACCACTCAGCGATCAGGGTCGTCGTCGAATCCCAGCCGTACGACCAGATCGCCCGTCAGTTCCTTGAACCGGTACAAGTGCTCTTGAGGCAACCGCTGTCGCCACTCGCCCGGCGCACCGGATCGCGCATGATTCGGTCTCGCACAACCGCGCTCGAGGCTGAGACGGTCGGCGGCCTCGGGGCCGAGGACTGAGTGATGGAAGCCATACCTTCAGCCGGTCTTTTCGAACACGGCACGTTCATCGGCCGACCCATCCTCGAGGCGGACCTCCTGGAATTCCTGTCGATCCAAGCTCCACACGGCTATGACTTCGGAGTCAATCCCCGGTCGCCCGTGTCTCCCCGTTGGGCACTCGTCAACGCCACAACGTCTCGGCGGGTGGAGTCCCTCTCTGCCGGCTCTGGACCCTAGGGATGAGCTGCGGCGTCAGTGCCGCTCTGGACCGCGCCGGTCGCGCGGTTCAGAGCGGACAGCACGAGGTCGACGGCCTCCTCGACGCCGACGTCCGGGTCGATGACCAGATCGGGTGACGCCGGGACCTCATAGGGATCGTCGATTCCGGTGAAGCTGGACAGATCGCCGCGAGAGGCCTGTGCGTACAGCCCCTTCGGATCCCTCTCCGCACACTGCTCCGCCGATGCGGTCAGGTAGACCTCGACGAAGGGCAGGCCCGAGGTCTCGTGGATCGCCCGGACGTGGGCCCTGGACTCTGCGTAGGGGCTGATGATCGCGACCACAGCGACGAGTCCGGCATCGGCGAAGAGCCGGGCCACCTCGCCGACCCGACGACCATTCTCCTCGCGGGCCTCCCGGTCGAACCCCAGGTCACCGTTGAGGCCCGAGCGCAGGTTGTCCCCATCGAGGCGGTAGGCGGCGCGACCTTCGAGCACCAGTCGGTGCTCGACCGCCGCGGCCAGAGTCGACTTCCCTGAACCGGACAGCCCGGTCAGCCACAGCGTCGCTCCCCGGCTCGTGACGGCAAGGGACCGATCAGAGGAACTGACGTGGCCCGCGTGCCAGGTGATGTTCGATGACACCGTCCGCTGACGTCCCGACTCAGTCGGGACCGAGCAGCATGCCCGCTCCGGCCGTGACATTCGTGTCCTCGGCGGCCAGGATGAACGATCCGGTGTGACGGTTCCTGCGGTAGCTGTCGTAGAAGAGCGGCTTCGTCACACGGAAGCTCACCCGTCCCACGTCGTTGAGGCCGAGTGACGAGGCATCTTCGTCCCGATGGAGTGTGTTCACGTCCAGGCGGTAGTGCACGTCCCGTACCACGGCCCTCACCCATCGGGTCGTGTGCTTCAAGGCGAAGAAGTCGCCCTTTCGCAGCGGTCGCTCGGTCATCCAGCACACCATGGCGTCGAGGTCCTGTCCCACCACCGGACGGTTGTTCGGACGACAGATGAGGTCGCCACGCGATACGTCGATGTCCTCGGTCAAGCGCACGGTGACCGACATCGGCGCGAAGGCCTCCTCGACCGGACCGTCATAGGTGTCGATGGCGGCGACGGTCGTCGTCAGTCCGGAAGGGAGCACCAACACCTCGTCCCCCGGACGGAACACGCCACCCTCGATCCGACCGGCGTAGCCACGGTAGTCAGGCCAGTCCGTGGCCTGGGGCCGGACCACCCACTGCACCGGGAGTCGGGGGTCGATCAGATTGCGGTCCGAGGAGATGTAGACCTGCTCGAGGTGGTGCAGCAGGGATGCGCCCTCGTACCAGTCCATGTTGACCGAACGCTGCACTACATTGTCGCCCTGCAGCGCCGAGATGGGGATGAACGTCATGTCGGCGACTTCAAGGCGGCTGGCGAACGCCGTGAACTCCTCCCGGATGGCGTCGAAGACCCCCTGGTCATAGTCGACCAGGTCCATCTTGTTGACACAGATCAAGAGGTGCGGGACCCGGAGCAGTGAGGCCAGGAACGCATGGCGCCGGGTCTGTTCGACGATGCCCTTCCGGGCGTCGATCAACACGATGGTCAGGTCGGCAGTCGAGTTCCCGGTCACCATGTTGCGCGTGTACTGGATGTGCCCGGGAGTATCGGCGATGATGAACTTCCGGGCCGGGGTGGCGAAATAGCGGTAGGCGACGTCGATGGTGATGCCCTGCTCCCGCTCCGCCCGCAGTCCGTCGGTCAGGAGCGCGAGATCCGTGTAGTCGTTTCCACGCTGGACGCTGACACGTTCGACCGCCTCGAGCTGATCTTCGAAAATCGCCTTGGAGTCGTAGAGCAGACGTCCGATCAACGTGCTCTTGCCGTCGTCGACCGACCCCGCAGTGGCAAAGCGCAGGAGTTCCATCAGAAGTAGCCCTCTCGCTTGCGATCCTCCATCGAAGCTTCACTCGCCCGATCGTCCGCCCGGGTCGCTCCACGCTCCGTGAGTCGGGACGCCGCCACCTCCAGGATGATGTCGTCGACCGTCGCAGCGTAGGACTCGACGGCCCCGGTACAGGTCATGTCCCCTACGGTCCGATAGCGAACCGTTGCTTCGAACTGCTCCTCGTCCGATGCCACCGACACGAACGGTCCTTTGGCAAGGAGCATGCCGTCCCGGCGGAAGACCTCTCGGCGGTGTGAGTAGTAGATGCTCGGGAGATCGAGGCCCTCTTCTCCCACGTACTGCCAGACGTCGAGCTCCGTCCAGTCCGAGATCGGAAACACCCGGATGTGTTCGCCACTCTGGTGACGGCCGTTGTACAGCGACCAAAGTTCCGGGCGCTGGTTCTTCGGCTCCCACTGGCCGAATTCGTCGCGGAAGGAGTACACCCGTTCCTTGGCCCGGGCCTTCTCCTCGTCCCGGCGGGCCCCCCCGAAGACGGCGTCGAACTTGTACTCGGTGATGGCGTCGAGGAGGGTCCGCGTCTGCAGCCGGTTGCGGGACGGATTCGGTCCGGGCTCGTCGACTGACCTGCCGGCGTCGATCGACTGCTGGACGGAGGCGACCAGTAGCGAGGCCTCCAACTCGGCGACGATGCGATCGCGGAACTCGAGGACTTCAGGAAAATTGTGTCCGGTGTCGATGTGCATCACCGGGAACGGAATCCGCCCGGGCCAGAAGGCCTTCTGGGCCAGCCGCAGCATCACCACCGAGTCCTTGCCACCGGAGAACAGCAGGACGGGTCGCTCGAACTCGGCCGCCACTTCCCGGATGATGTGAATCGATTGTGCCTCGATTGTTCGCAGATGGGACAGTTGGTACTGTCCTGTCGCCCCCAGCCCCGTGCCCGATTCCATGGCAACCTAACTTACTCCATGGAATTCACGCCGGAAAAGGCCCAATTGACGGACCGGAGGGTGCAGCCGCGGCGCTGGGGCGCGGACCACCCCCGGAGCCGAAGGAGATGACGATGGGGTCCACCGTGCAGGTCAACCCACGTGGAGCTGGCGTCGGCGACTCTCTGGAGGCGACGGGCGGGACGACTCGTGACGTCAGCGGATTGCCCCTCGACCTGCCGTGACAGCTCCCCCGTCGGACCGGGACGCCTGGCGAATCCGCCCGGGAGCGGGCACTGACGCAGCCGCCGTGGCCCGACTCCACAGCGGGCAGATCCGAGGTGGGTTCCTCTCGTTGCTCGGACCGAGCTTCCTCTCGCACCTCTACCGCCGGATCTGCCTGTCACCCGGTTCGTTCCTGATGGTCGCCGAGGACAACGGTGGGGTCGTCGGGTTCGTCGCCGGATCAGCGGATGTCGGGGCCCTGTACCGCGACTTCCTCGTCCACGACGGCCTCCGGGTGGCCTGGGCATCGGCCGGACGACTGCTACGCCACTGGCGATCCGCGCTCGAGACGCTCCGGCACGGCACCGGATCGGACGGTCCCCGTGGATCCGGGGTCGAATTGCTGGCTATCGCCGTCGACCCGGGCCGGCAGGGGGAGGGCGTGGGCGAGTCCCTCATCCGTGCCTTCCTGGATCGGGCGACAGGGGACGGTCGTGACGCGGCGCACGTCGTGGTAGCGGCCGACAACGTCGGGGCTGTCCGCTTCTACGGGCGTGCCGGCTTCGTGGTGGCCGGTCGGTTCGAGCTGCACGCCGGCACGGTGTCGTTGCTCATGCAGTGGCGGCGGCCACCGGATGGGGGTCCATCGTCATGAACGTCGTGGTGGTCGCCCTCCTCGCACTGGCGACGACGTTGGCGGCGACACCGGTCGCCATCGTGGTGGCCCGGCGCACCGGGATCGTGGATCGGCCCGGTCCCCTGAAGTCCCAGTCATCGTCGGTCCCGTACCTGGGTGGTGCGGCCGTCATGGCCGGAGTCGCAGTCGGCATGTTCGGTCACCGGGTCTCCGTGCTCGTTCCCCTCCTGCTGGCGCTGGCCCTCGGCATCGCCGACGACAAGCGCGGCCTTCCCCCCGCCCTGCGCCTGGGAGCGGAGCTCGTCATCGGCGGTGTGGTGCTCGTGGTCTGCCCCCTCCATGTGCCCGGTATCGTCGCCGTCCTCATCATCCCGATCACGGTGCTGCTGATCAACGGCGCCAATCTCCTCGACGGGATGGACATGCTTGCCTCGGGGGTGGTCGGACTCGGCGCGATCGGCTTCGCCCTGTTGCTCGTCGGTCCGGATCGACTCCTGCCCGTGGCGCTCGCCGCCTCCCTCGCCGGATTCCTCGTGTTCAACCGGCCGCCGGCCAGGATCTACCTGGGGGACGGCGGTGCCTATCTCCTCGGCACGGCACTTGCCGTAATGGTTTCCGGCGCGTGGGCTCCCGGGGAGTCGACGACGCTCGGCGTGGCCACCGCAGGTCTGGTCGCCATCCCGGTCGCCGAGGTGGCATTCGCCCTGATCCGCAGGATCCGGGGCCGACGGTCGTTGGTCGACGGTGACCGCCGACACCCGTACGATCTTCTGGTCGCCAGAGGCTGGTCGACGCTGGCGACGACCGGAACCTACTTCGGCCTACAATTGGTCATCACGGTGGCGGTGGTCGTGACCGGTCGGCGGTCCTCGCTCCGGAACGCACTCATCGTCGACGGGTTCGCAGCCCTGCTGCTGGTGGTGTTGGCCGGAGCGTCCGGAGCGCTCTCCCCCGAGCAGGAGGCCGTCCCTTGACGAGAATCTACCTCTCCCCCCCATCCATGGGGGCCGAGGAACGCACGATGCTCCTCGACGCGTTCGACTCCAATTGGATCGCGCCCCTCGGACCCGACGTCGACGCATTCGAGCGGGAGTTCTCCGAGTTCATCCACGGAGGACCCTCGGTGGCACTGTCAAGTGGCACCGCGGCGCTCCACCTCGCCCTCCTCCTCAGCGGCGTGGGCCCGGGCGACGAGGTGCTGGTGCCCACGTTCACCTTCGTCGCCACGGCCAATGCGGTGCGCTATCTGGGCGCCGAACCCGTGTTCGTCGACTGCGCACCGGCCACGTGGACCATCGATCCCGAACTGGTCGAGGTTGAACTCCGCGAGCGGGCTCGGCACGGTCGCCTGCCGTCCGCACTGGTGACCGTGGATCTCTACGGCCAGATGGCGGACTACGACGCGTTGGCCCCACTGTGCGAGCAGTACGGGATTCCCCTGATCGAGGACGCGGCCGAAGCTCTCGGGAGCACCTACCGGGGGAGATCGTCGGGGACGATGGGCGAGGCCGGGGTGTTCTCCTTCAACGGCAACAAGATCATCACCACCAGCGGCGGCGGGATGCTGGTGCTGCCCTCCGAGGATCTGGCCGACCGTGCCCGGTACCTGGCATCGCAGGCACGACTCCCCTACCCCCACTACGAGCACGCCGAGCTGGGATTCAACTACAGGCTGAGCAACCTGCTGGCTGCGATCGGTCGGGCGCAGCTCCGGGGGCTTCCCGGCCACCTCGAGCGGCGAGCCCACATCAACTCGAACTACCGGGCCGCTCTCGATGACCTCCCCGGTGTGACCTTCATGCCGATCGCCGAGTACGGCGAGCCGAACTACTGGCTGACGTGTGTATGCATCGACGCGGATCGCTTCGGAGCGGATCGCGAGGATGTCCGACGGGCCCTCGAAGGCGGGGACATCGAGTCGCGCCCGACCTGGAAGCCGCTGCACCTCCAGCCCACTTTCGCCGGATCACACGTCGTGGGTGGATCAGTGGCAGCCGGCATCTTCGATCGCGGTCTCTGCCTGCCGAGTGGTTCGGCGCTCAACCCGGTCGACCAGGAGCGGATCATCGATACGTTCCGGAGCGCCCGGCGCTCCGGCCCGACATGACCCGCATCGGCACGCTGGCCTGACGTCGTTCTGTCGTATCGGCGTCCAAGGGCATTTCGGGGGGCGATCCGCACCGACTGCCGCGGACACCGAGGCACCGGCGTTCTACCCTCACCAATGCCACCCGATTCCGGGGAACGACGAGTGGTGGGGCCGCGGCTCCACCGAGTGGACCAGTGTCACCGCCGGGCGACACCAATAGTCCGGCCGCGGCTAACCGCACGTACTTGGCGAACTCGACTATTGCGACCTCCGCGTACCGGAGGCCCGGGAGGCCCACGTGGACCTCAGCCGCACGCACGGCGGTCCTGCTTTCGTCCATTGCCACCGCTGATTCCGAGGTCGCCGGCCACTCCATCGACCCTTCGACGAGGTCCTCGCCGATGGCGACGACAAGACCGTTCAGGTCGAGGCGCGAGCGAACGGAGCTGACGTCGTCCCGTCCGGTCCCAGGCGTCGCGACTCCGGGGCTGAGCCTCCGGGAAGGCCCTAGCCGCGCTTCGTCGATGCGAGCAGACTGTGGCACAGCGCCATGCTCGTGGGAGCCGTCTTCCGTGGGACGACGATCAGCGGAGGCGTACCCGTGGCGGCTGACGGTTGGATGGCGACGACGACAGGGGTGCTGCCCTTGCCGACGTGGGACAAGGGTCCCTTGAGCACCTTGGCACTGTTGACGTGCACCACGACGCGCCGGAGGATCGGGTTCAACTCGATCTGGACGGCATAGGCGTGACCCAACTGTGGCACGAACTTCTTTCCGACGATCGGGAAGTTGGCATCGTGAACCACGAACTTCACCCCGGCTCCCGCCGAACGCACCGATACGACGTCAGGTCCGAAGGTCACGAGCGGCACGCCGGTGCCGAGCCCGGTCGTCGAATTGAACGTGACTTTGAGTTGCGTATTGACGTTTGGACGTTGCTCGATCGGCAGCCACGTCCGGTGTTCCTCCACTGCCGAAGGCGATGTGGCCAGGTGCGGCCCCATGGAGAGGTAGAGCCCTTCGCACTGTCCGACGATGAACACTTCGTTGGCGGGGGCTCCATCGGGGAGGGTGGGCCCGGTCCTGATCTGTCGAGCGAGTGGGTGACCAGAGATGTTGCTCACCGCTCGGACCACCTTGAGGTAGTTGGTCGTCTGCCGGGCGGTCCACTCCGTGGTCGGCGAGAGGGCGATCCCGATATTGGCGGCAAGTCCGAACAGCCCGACCAGGGTCAACACGGCGACGACGGTGCGCTTCAGGGCCAGTGTTCCCCCGTCCCACCTCCCCCAGAGCTCAACCATGCCGATCGCCGAACCGATGATCAGGAACGGAAGAAAATCTCCCAGGTAGCGAGGGGCGATGTAGCCAAGCACCAGGTCGACGGCGGTGGCCCCCGCGGCAGCGATCAGCGGTATCCGCAACAGCGCCAGGCCACGCGGCGCCCGCGGACGAAAGCTCATGATGGCGCCCCAGACACTCAGGCCGAAGAGCAGCGGCATCGTGGCCGGCACGCTGGCTGTCGGGTTCAGTGTGTCCACGACGTAGCCACCGAAGACGTGGGGCGATCCCACCGGAAGCGTCAGGAACGGGAACGTCGGCTGCACGCGGAGTCCGAACGGCTGGAGGTACGCCCAGATGGTCGTGGGCAGGAAATGGAAGCTGTAGCCCTTCCCCCCCGTGGCTGCCAGGAACAGGCGCCGATGGGCGTTGACGTGGGTCCACACCTGGTCGATGAGCGGCAGACCGTTGACGACGGTGCCGAACTTCAACCAGTTGACGAGACACCAGACCGCCAAGGGCACCACTGCGGCGATGGCCACCGGTAGTGCCCACCGTCGTTGGGCGGAGCCCCCGCGCCCGGACAGGAACCATACTGAGATGAGCAGCGCACCGACGATGCAGGCCAGGCCCGGGGGAGGGCGTTCGAGCGCTCCGGCCAGCAGGAATCCTCCGGCGGCCAGCACCCGCCACACCGATGGTCGATCGAGGATGCCGATGAAGACGAAGAGCGCTCCTATGGTGATCGGGACGGTCCAGGCGATGTCCTCGTCAGAAACACGTGGCGCTGCCGCCAGGAACAGCAGCACCGATCCGGCCAGGACCGACGTGACCAGTACGCCGTAGGAGCATGCTTCGGCCCACCCGAGTTGGGCGGCCCCCCGGACCAGGATCCGGATGCGCCAGATGAGCATCGAGGTGAGCAGCGCCGTGAGGACCCAGGCCACCAGCATGGAGGGAGCTGCGAGGTGACCGATGAGACGGGGAGCGACCGCGATCATCGGGATCCGGAAGAGGGAGAGGAGCAAGCCGAAGTACGTGTAGGTGTGACCGCCGTGGAGGAACCCCTCGATCCCCAGGCTTCCGTTCGGCACCCACAAGTGGCCGTGCATGATGGCCTGGGCCTGAAGGTCGTAGAACGAATTGGGACCGGCGTTGCTCCGCAGCAGGTTGAACGAGCCGGTCCACTCATTGGTGAGGATCCAGAGGAAGGGAACAGCCGCGACCAGCGTGCCGGCCGATGCGACGGCGACGAAGCGTCGACGGCTGGCCGAGTCCCGGCCCGCCGGAGCGCGGACATCGGCCGAGGCTTGTGGCCCACCGGCCGTCCGGTCAGCCTCGAGCACTCCCCCCGACATCCGGTCAACTCTACCGGAGATCCTTCACCGGAAGGCCGCGGGGCTCGAACGGATAGACGTCGCGCCCGCCCTCCGGCGAGCGTGAACCGCCTGCTCAACGCGCCTGTTGCCGCAACCCGAGGGTCGGCTTCGGGATATCGTCTCGCCTACGCCGAGCGTCGATGACCGGTCACCTGTTGATCTAGCGTGATGCCTGTGATCAGGGACAGAGGGGACTGACCATGAATCAACAACTGGAGCACGCCGCCAGGACCGCACGCGGTTGGATTCGGCCCGCGCTCGCCGCACCGAACGTCGTGGCCGCCACGAAACTTTCGCTTCCCCCGCACCAGGCCTTCCACCTGATGTCGCCGATGGAGTGGTACTGGCTCAACGTCCACGGTGCAACCGTCTTCCCCTCCCTCCGTGACTATCTCCCGACCATGCCGCCCGAGGAGATGCAGGTCCGCTTCACCGGAGCCAGTGGTCCGGCGACTCTCCAGGAGGCATTCCAGTTCTATCGAATTGTCACTGAGGCAACTGCCCGTCACAAGCCGACGGATGCGATGGACTTCGGCTGCGGCTGGGGGCGCATCTCGCGCTTCTTCATCAAGGATTTCGCCAAGGATCATCTGCTCGGCGTGGACCCACTGACAGAGGCCGTCGAGACGTGCCGGTCCACGAACCGGTGGGCGACCTTCCAGCACATCGACCTTCATCCCCCGATCGATCGTCCGAGTGCCTCCCTCGACCTGGTGTTCGCCTTCTCCGTCTTCTCCCACCTGACGGAGGACACCCATCTCGAGTGGTTGGGTGAGTTCGCCCGACTGCTGCGGAAGGGAGGCACACTTGTCGTCACCACCCGCAAGCGCAGCTTCATCCCCGATTGCGCGAGGATCCGAGCGGAAGAGGTCCGGTCACCGGTCAACACCGGCGCGTTCGTGGCGTTCCAGGACACGGAGGCCTCCCTGGCCAGGTACGACGCCGGCGACTACTGCAACGACCCCATCGGCGGGGGTGACGAGCTCCCCGCGGAGACCTACGGCGAGACCTGCATTCCCCTGGCGTACGCGCAGCGGCGGTGGCAACCGGAATTCTCGGTGGTGGACTTCATCGACAGCCCCACCCGCCTCAACCAGAACGTGATCGTGGCCAGGCGGAATTGAGCATGCCGAGATGACTATTGACGCCATCACCGCCGGTCGCCGGACCGACGGCCGTCAGGATCTCGATTCCTCGCACATCCGGGGACCACGAATCGCCTGAATCGAAGCTGAACGGGAGTGGTGCACCGCCCGGGGCTCCCAGCCGGACCCTGGCTGTTGGTGGTGGGCAAGTACCGGAGCGGCACCTCGGCCTGGCGACCCCGCATGCCGACGATCGCTGGGGTTGGCACGAGCGCACCCTGACCACTGGGAGACCATCTCCGTCAACCGATTCGACGAAGTGCTGTTGGACCGACTCGGGGACCGTCAGGACGCTCCTCGAGCTTCCCGACGGCTGGGAGACGGGTCGGTCCACGCCCGGGACCCCCGATCCCCGGAGTGCGGTGTCGGTGGCCCATCCCGACTCCCGTCCGATCGAGTGGAAGGACCCACGCGTGTGCCTCGCCCCCTCCTGGCGACGACGGCTCCCCTGGCCCCTGGCGGCCGTACTCGTGTGCCGGTCACCGCTCGCCGTGGCCCGGTCCCTACAGAAGCGGGACGGTCTGCATCTCGCCGAGCGGGTGGCCCCCTGGGAGCACGACAACCGCTCGGCCCTTGGGGCCCTGGTGGAAATCGACACGTTTGCGTGCAGCTACGAGTCCATCCTCGACGACGCCGAAGCTGCGTTCACCACGATCGCCGAATGGTTGGACGGCCTCCCCTATTCGCCGATCGGGCCGGCATGTGGACGCCCGGGAAGGCCCTAGCCTCCGAGAGCCGGCATCCAACGGTCCAACCATGACTGCAGGGCCAGGACGTCCCACAGCTCATAGCCGAGGTCCCGTCGGCCCGAGAGGTGCTGCCCCCAGGCCAGGCGGATCGGCGCGGGGTCGAGCAGTCCCTGCGTCCTCAACCGACGCTCGTCGAGCATCTCCTCGGCCCAAGGTCGGAGCCGACCGCGGAGCCACGACCCGATGGGCAGTCCGAAGCCCATCTTCGGCCGGTCCACCAGCCCCGGGGGAACGTGCCGGTACAGCACCTGGCGCAACATCCATTTGGTGACGCCATCTCGCAGCTTGGCATCCATCGGAAGACTCCAGGCGAACTCGAACACCGAGCGGTCGAGGAGCGGAGCGCGCGCCTCGAGGCCGGTGGCCATGGAGGCGCGGTCGAGCTTGGTCAGGATGTCGTCCGGCAGGTAGCCGACGAGGTCGAGCCAGAGCATCTGCTCCGTGATGCCCGACAGCTTCGGCCATTCGGTCGACAGTGCCTGATCCTGCTGCCGCTGTCCCACTCCGACAACCATGGATTCGGGTCGGTCCCAGTGCGAGATGAGGGATAGGTAGGCGTTCCGCGGATCCTGAGCCGCCAACACCCGACCCACTTTCATCACCTTGGTCGACGGATTTCTCACCTGCCAGCGAATCGGAAGATGATCGGTCACCCGGGACAGAGCATCGACCGATCCCGGTGGGATCCGACCCACTGCCGAGCCCGTGGCCTGCCGGAGGGAATCCGGGACATGCGATGCATACCGCCAGAGGCGTTCGAGCCATGCATGCCGGTTGTATCCGGCGAAAAGCTCGTCACCGCCGTCACCAGACAGTGCGACGGTCACCTGCGTACGGGCAAGCCTGCTCACGAGGAGCACGGGTATCTGCGAGATGTCTCCGAAGGGTTCGTCCCAGATGTCAGCGAGATCGGGGATGACGGCGGCCGCGTCATCGTCTGTCACCATCAAGGCCGTGTGGTCGGTACCGAGGTACTCGGCCACGGCCGCAGCTTCGTGCGACTCGTCAAACGCGCGATCTGCGAAACCGACGGTGAAGGTTCGGACCGGTCGGGCGCTGACCGACTGCATCAGAGCGACCACCAGACTCGAGTCGACACCTCCCGAGAGAAATGCACCCACGGGCACGTCGGCCACCATTCGGGTCCCCACGGCTGTCGTCAGGATCTCCTCCAAGCGGTCCGTCATCCGGTCGAGCGGTCCAGACAACGGTCGGCTTCGAGCATCCTCCACCGCGGCCCGGGCGGACCAGAACTGCCGCGACTCGGGGGGATCACCCCGACGACAGGTTGCATCGAACGTCACCCACTGGCCGGGCTGCAGCTTCGAGATGCCTGCGTAGACCGTCGTCGGAGCGGGGATGCAGTTACGACTGAGGAACAGGGCGATCGAACCCCGATCGAGCTCCGGGGCGAAATCGGGAAGCGACCGGAGTGCTTTGAGTTCCGAGGCGAAGGCCAGGCGGTCGCCCACCCATCCGTAGTACAGGGGCTTCTCCCCGAATCGGTCACGGAACAGGTGGAGTGCCTGGAGCTGGTGGTCCCACAGTGCGAAGGCGAACATCCCCTCACTGGCGTCGAGCGCCCGCTCGATGCCCCAGCGCTCGATGGCTCCCACCAGGACCTCGGTGTCCGAGGTGCCGCGGAACACGAGCCCCTCGGAGTGCAGCTGCTCGCGCAGGGAGCGATAGTTGTAGACCTCGCCGTTGTAGGAGATCGTCCATCGCCCGTCTGACGAGGTCATCGGCTGATGCCCTTCCGGACTCAGGTCGACGATGGCCAGCCGACGGTGACCGAAGGCGGCACGGCCCCCTTCGTCCACCCAGAGCCCTCCGTCGTCAGGTCCGCGATGGGCCAACGTCGAGGTCATGGTCGAGACCAACTGGGCCAGGTGTCCGGCCTCGGTCGACGATCGGGGATCGAGGAGTCCTGCGATGCCACACACGGGATCAGAACCTCGTCACGATGCCGACAGGCCGGGCCCGATGTCGACGAGCGCCTGGACCGCGTGGCTCGACCATGGGCAGATCATCGGTCCCAGCCACGGTGTCGTCAAGTGTCGGCATCGTGCCGGGTGTCGATGCCCGGTCCGTCGTGACGCTTGTGACCTCCGCACCCATGTGGCATCCTGCGGCAGTGCACTCCGGGGCGAGGTCGTGACGATGCGCGACCGGGCCGAGCGGTTCGTCGCCCTCGTTCCGCCCGCCGCCCGCCGGATGGTCCTCCACCGCATGGGACGGTTCGCTCCGTGGGAACCTCAATTCAACTTCACCCCGCCGCCACTCGGGCCCGGAGAGCATGCCGGCCCTCCGGACTTCGTCGGGATCGGCGTGCAGAAGGCCGGTACGACCTGGTGGTATGACCGCATCGCCGGACACCCGTCGGTGGCGTCACCATCCGCCGCTCACAAGGAGCGTCACTTCTTCGACCGGTTCGGAGCGCAGCCGTTCGGGCCACACGACGTCGAGCAGTATCACGGGTGGTTCCCCCGTCGGCCCGGACAGATCGCCGGCGAATGGACTCCGGACTATTTCACCTACGACTGGACCCCCCAACTGCTCCGTCGAGCCGCGCCCGACGCCCGACTGCTCCTCCTCCTGCGGGATCCTGTCGACCGGCTCAAGTCGGGACTCGCCCATCGACGGCGAATGGGCGAGTCGGTCGATGGTGCCGGTGTCGCCGACGCGGTGCAGCGGGGGTTCTACCACCGCGCCCTGGTGACGTGGCTCGACTACTTCGACAAAGACCGATTCCTGATCCTCCAGTACGAGCGGTGCGTGGCCGACCCCTCAGGGCAACTGGAAGCCACGTTTCGGTTCCTTGGCATCCCTGACTCATCCGGAACAATTGTCAATCAGGAGCCCACGAGCCCCTCCGATCAGCGTGAGCCGTTCGATCCCGAGCTGACTCAGCGGTTGGTCGGTCTCTACGAGGCCGACGTCCGGGCGCTCGGCGAGCGACTGCCGATGTTGGATCTGCGCCTGTGGCCGAACTTCGCACACCTCGCGGGACCTATCGATCACTCGGGAACGGAGAACTCCCCCACCCGACGTCCGTAACGCGGATTCTCCCCCATCCGGCCCCGGGCCCCGTCCCAGAGTCCGCTCAGTATCGCCGATCGTTCGGCACGTGAACCAGCTTGCTGCCAGCGCCTCGCCGAATAGGCCAGATGCCATGCATGCCAATGGGGGCGGCCGTGCCTCCGAGCGAGCTCTACGGAGTTCCGGGCGTGGTAGTAGGCACGCCACGCCTCTTCATCATCACCAGGTCGTTCTGCAGCGATCGCAGCAGAACGACCGACAGTCGTCTGTTGCGCCGCTACTGCCCGCGCCGCCTCGCCGTCGACGAGCACGTCGAACCCCGCCTCACGGACCCGACAGAAGAAGTCGAAGTCCTCGAGGCCGAAGAACCAACGCTCATCGGGCAGTACGCCGGCCTCAAAGGTTCGCCGGGCGAGCAGCGTCGCACCCCAGCAGGCCACGTCCACCCGGGTCGCATCACCAGGAGCTTCACCGGTGGGCACAACGTTCACCGTGTGCGTTCCGCGACCTACGAAGCTGCGGCCATAGGCCACCACGGCACCGATAGGCCTTCCGGCCGGGGGCAGAGCTTCCACCCGGGCCAGCAACGCGGCCAACCGTGGGGACGGGAGGTCGAAGAGCCCGACGTCGTCTTCGCACAGGTAGGCCCACTCGACGTCCGGATCCGAGAACGCCTCCTCGATACCCGCCCGGAATCCTCCAGCCGGACCGGTGTTCCGCTCCAGCCGCACCATGCGGACGGAGGCTTCGAGTTCCGTCGGATCCAACCCACCCTCGCCGTTGACCACCGTGATGATCCGGTCCGCGGCCACGCCTTCGACGTCGAGGAGCGAACGGACGACCTGGCCCGCCAGGCGCGGCCGCTTGTAGGTGAGCACGACAGCGACCAACCCGGGGGGAAGTGACGGCATGGGACCACCTCCGGAGCGTGACAGTGGTTGGACGGGTGCTCGTCCCACCTTCGCAGCGGTAGGCTATCAGCGCTCATCGACCCTCCGTCTTCGGACAATTTGGTCGTGGCTGCAGGCAATCGACCGGGTGAGGGGCCACGTGGTACTCGAAGAATGACTGGTCAACACTCACCGACTCCGATGGGAGTGCACGTCCCCGTGTTGAGCGTGATCGTGCCGGTCCGCAACGGATTTCCCTGGCTCAGCGAACAGCTCGAGGCGCTCGGCAACCAGCGGTGTGACGACCGATGGGAGGTCGTGATCGCCGACAACGGATCCACCGACGGCAGTCGGGAGCTCGCCGAGTCTTGGGCTGCACACCGTGGGAACGCGCGTGTGGTCGATGCGTCGGCTGTGCCGGGAGCCCCTGCCGCCCGCAATGTCGGCGTCCGGGCCTCCCAGGGTGAGATGCTGGCCTTCTGCGACGCGGATGATCGCGTCGACCCGGACTGGGTCCGTGGATGCATCGATGCGCTCAGCGGTGCGGAGTTGGTGGCCGGTGTCTTCGACTTCTCATCGCTGAACGGGCTCGGCGAGACGGCGGCCGTTCCAGCAGCCACCCGGCAACTCGGTTTTCTCCCGGCCGGCCTCACCGCCAATCTGGCCGTGCGACGAGAAGCCTACGACGCGGTGTCCGGATTCGACGAGGCGCTCCTGTTGGGAGACGACATCGACTTCTGCTGGCGCGTGCAGCTGCGGGGATACAGATTCGCCGTCGCCCGCAGCGCACTGGTCGCAAAACGTGAACGCAGTACCGCCCGGGAGGTGTTCCGACAGAGCACGGCCTATGGTCGATGTGGACCCGTCCTGTTCCGCCGGCATCGGGTCGACGGTGCTCACCGTGACCTTCGTGGGGCCGTCAAGGCCTGGGTCTGGCTCGTGGTCGCCAGTCCACGACTGTTCCAACCGAGTCAGCGTGTCCGTTGGGTCAGGACCGCAGGAGTCCGTCTGGGGCGCCTGTCCGGTTCCGTGCGGCAGCGCACCTTCTACCCGTGAACGTCAGCCGACCTTCCAGGTCGATCCGACGTAGACGGGCGTCCGCACCATGACGCCCTGCGGAGGCTTCACACGTTCGGGCCCGAAGGCGTCGAAGGTGTGCAGCGGCTGCCAGGCCAGGAGCGGATCCCTCCTGCCCTCTGGATATCCCGTGATGCCGGCCCACACGGAGTAGTGACCTCTGGGCAGTGGAAGGCTCTTCATCCGGCACTTGACCTCGAAGATGCCGGAGGGCATCGGTCCGTGATGATCCACCACGAACACCGGAAAGCCGGTACCGAGGGAGATCCCGATGAGGAACATGACATCCTCGGCTTCCGCCGCGTGCAGCGTCAGGCGCACCTCGAACTCCCCCTCCGTGCGCAGCTGATCCCCGTCGACGGCCTCGACCTCCGTCTTCAGCACCGTGACCGCTCCCTGGGTCGACACCAGGGTGGCCTGCTTCTGTACTGCGGACCGATACAGGGCCATGACCTCTTTGGTCGGTCCCGATGCCCGCATGACGGCGTCCGACAACCAGATCGACTGGTCACACGTCGCCTCCACCGACGCGAGGTCGTGGGAGACGAAGAGGAGGGTCGTGCCGGACCGGACGATCTTGTCAATCCGCTCGAGGCACTTCTGCTGGAAGTTCGAGTCACCGACCGCGAGCGCCTCGTCGACCACCAGGATGTCAGGATCGAGATGCGCGACGATCGAAAACCCGAGGCGGACCGTCATGCCCGACGAGTAGTACTTGACCTGGCGCTCGATGGCGTCAGACAGCTCTGCGAACTCGACGATCTCGTCGAACCGTTGCCGCATGCCCTCGCGGCTCATGCCCAGGACGGCACCGTACAGATAGACGTTCTCCCGGCCGGTCAGATCAGGATGGAGCCCGCTGCTGACACTCAGGAGCGCCCCGATCCGGCCTCGCACCTCACAGGTGCCGGCCGTCTGGAACGTCACCTGGCTGAGCACCTTGAGCAGTGTCGTCTTACCCGAGCCGTTGATACCGATCAGACCCAGGCTTCCACCGGGTTCGACGTCGAGATTGATGTCTTTCAACACCCAGCGGTATTCGCGCTTGTTCCGTTCCGTCAACGAATGTCGGAACCGGTGCAACTGGTCCTTCAGGAGGGGAGGCGTCTCGTCGGCCCGGAACCTCTTCCAGAGATGCTCGGCCCGGATGCTCCCGTCAGGCAGCGATGTCGGCAAAGTTCACCTCGTATCGCTTGAAGATCTTGTAGCCCACGACCAGATACAGGCTCGCACCGACGGCCGCTGCAATCAGCGGTATCCAGCTCGGCGCGTGTCCCGACAACATCGTCAATCGCACGTTGGCGATCACCGGACCTAGTGGATTGAAGAACCCATAGACGGCCTGGAGGTTCACATAGAAGTCACCCACTACGTGATAATGGGTCGGGATGAGCGTGAACGGCCAGATCACCGGGGTGGCGAAGATGCCGAGGGAGATGATCAGGGGGATTACCTGCACGAGGTCGCGGGCCTGGATGATCAGGCTGGCCGCGGCGAGCGTCACTCCGGCGGCGAACACCACCTCGATGAGGATGAACAGCGGCACCCACAGCGTGGCGATGGCCGGAGCACGGCCGAAGATCACGAAGAGGATGGTCAACGGGATCAGGGAGAGTGTCGTGTTCAACGCGTTGAAGAGCATGACCTCCAGCGGAAAGCACTCACGCGGGAACTGCGTCTTGGCCAACAGCGCCCGGTTGGTGAGCAGAGAGCCCCCGCCGGATCCGAGCGAGGCCGAGAAGTATCCCCAGCAGAGGATGCCGACGAAGGCGTAGAGGGGGTAGGGGATCCCCCCGGTGTGGAAACCCTTCACCCGTGTGAACACCACCATGAGAACCAGCAACGTCGCCACCGGGGTGAGAATGGCCCAGAGGATCCCGAGGGTCGCCTCTTTGTACTGCGCCTTGAAGTCGCGCTCGGCCAAGGTGTAGATGATCTCGCGGTGGGCCCACACCTGCTTCGCCGATGGCAGCAACCCCGCTTGGTGGTTGTAGAGGATGTCGTCCGGTGGCTCGTCGGGAATCGCCGAAATGTCGACGACGTGGAGCGAACCCCGGACGGAGGATTCAGGTTCGTCTTCTGACACCGCTACCCCTTCGGCTCAAGTCAGACCAGCCAATCATAATGAGAATGACCCCGCCGCCGCTCCCATGGTACTCCACGCTCCCGACCCGAAATACTCTGGGCACGGTACCATTGACCCGTGCAACCTGGGGGCTTCACCGCAAGGGTAGAGCACGCGTCCCAGCACACCCCCCGGAAGCAGCTTCGGATACTGGTGGTCATCAAGTGCCTGGGATTCGGTGGTGCCGAACGGCTCCTGGTGGACACGATCGTCCACCGCAACCGTCAGGACTTCCACTACGAGGTCGCGTACGTGCTGGAAGCCCAGCACGCTCTGGTGCCGTACGTCGCGGCGACCGGAACTCCGGTGCACGCCCTCGGAGCCCGCAGCAATCGTGACCTCCGATGGATGGGCCGGCTTCGCCGCCTCGTCGTCGAGGGCCGGTTCGACGTGGTCCACTTCCATCTCCCCTACGCCTCCGGGCTGGGACGGATCGTCGTGGCCACCATCCCCCGGAATCGACGCCCGGCGACCATGACGACCGAACACAGCCTGTGGAACAAGATGGCCATTCCATTGCGGGCACTCAATCGGGCGACGATCAGGCGTGACGGCGCCGTGATCGCCGTGTCCCAAGCGACCCAGGAAGCTCTGCCCCGCTCTGTGCGTGCGCAGTCCCACGTCGTGGTGCACGGGGTCGATCTCGCACGGGCGGAGGAACTGCTGGAGGACCGGGGTCGGATTCGCGAGCAGGTTCGCTCAGAACTGGGGATCGAGGACCCCGATCTGGTCATCCTCACCGTGGCCAACCTCCGAGCAGAAAAGGGATACGACGTCCTACTCGACACCACCCGACTGCTGGCCGACCACGGCGTGGCAGCCAGCGTCGTGTCGGTCGGCGCCGGGCCACTCGACACGGAGCTGCGGGCCAAGCATCAGGAACTGCACCTCGGGGAACGGTTCCTTTTCCTGGGTGCTCGAGGTGATGTCTCCAGACTGCTGGTGGGCGCCGACATCTTCGTCCTCGCCTCCCACCACGAAGGCATGCCGGTCGTCCTCATGGAGGCGACCAGCGTGGGCCTCCCCATCGTGGCCACCGCAGTGGGTGGCATTCCCCAAGTCATCACCGACGGGCGCAATGGGCTGTTGGTCCCACCGGGCCGACCGACGGCGCTGGCCGAGGCGCTCGAGCGCCTCGTCGACGATGCTGAACTACGTCAGCGCCTCGGTCGTGCCGCAAAGGAGACGAGCGAGGTCTTCGACGTCGCGGCCGCCACCGCAGAGGTCGAAGCCGACTATCGTCGCCTGGCTCGAGGCCGCAGATGATCGACCTCGAAGGCAAGCGACTCGTACACGTCACGACGGCGGACATCAGCCTGGCCCTCCTCCTCGGACCCCAGCTGCGCGCCTTTGCCGCAGAAGGCATGGAGGTGATCGGGGTATCTGCTCCAGGCCCATTCGTGCCGACTCTCGCCGAGTGGGGTATCGAACACGTTTCTCTCCGTCACGCCACGAGGTCCGTGTCCCCTGCCGACGATCTGGCCGCCTTCATCGAGCTCGGCCGACTCTTCAGGCGGCTCCGCCCCGACATCGTGCACACCCACAATCCGAAGCCGGGGATCTACGGTCGCATCACCGCCCGCGCCGCCGGGGTACCCGGAATCGTCAACACCGTGCACGGGCTCTACGCCGCGCCCGAGGACTCCGGACGTCGCAAGGCCGCCGTGTACGCGCTCGAGCGATTGGCCTCCACCTGTTCCGACGTCGAACTGTTCCAGAATCCCGAGGATCTCCAGGTGATGCGCCAACTGGGGGTGCCCGAGCGGAAGCTCGAACTCCTCGGCAACGGCGTGGATTTGGTGCAGTACCGTCCGCCTCGCTCGTCCGCGGAGGTGGCGGCCGCGCGTGCACGACTCGGAGCGGGACCGGGAGCCATCGTGGTCGGACTGGTCGGTCGGCTCGTATGGCAGAAGGGCTTCCGGGAGCTGTTCGCCGTGGCCCGTCGCGTGCGAACCGCCCGACCCGAGGTGTCGTTCGTGATCATCGGCCCCCACGATGCTGCGAAGGGCGACGCCCTCGATGACACCGATATCGCCGGAGCCACGGACATCGGAAACATCACGTTCCTCGGCCATCGTGACGACATAAGTGAGCTCTACTGCGGCTTCGACATGTTCCTGCTGCCGTCCTACCGTGAAGGGTTCCCGCGATCGGCGATGGAGGCCGCCGCCAGTGGGCTTCCGGTCGTCGCCACCGATATCCGTGGGTGTCGTCAGGCGGTGGAGGACGGGAGATCCGGTTTCCTCGTCCCGCTCCACGATGTTGACCGCCTGACGCAGCGCATCATGCAACTGGCCGACGACGGGGACCTGCGCACGTCCATGGGCGCCAACGGTCGGCGCAAGGCCGAAGCGGAGTTCGACGACCGGGAAGTCATCCGGAGGACCCTGTCGGCCTATCGGCGACTCTCTCCACGGCGTGACCGCCGGTGACTACGGGGACCACTCAGGATCCCGCAACCTCCGTAGCGAGGTTGCGGACGACCTCGACAACCCGTGTGCGCTCGAACTCCGCCAGGTAGAGCACGTAGGCGTTGGACACCAGGCGCTCCCTCAGGGCCGGATCCGTGAGCAGTCGGGCGCACGCCGACGCGATCGACTCCGGATCGTCACCGATCAGGAGATGATGTCCGTCCTCGACGCCAAGTCCTTCTGCCCCGAGTGTCGTGGACACGACAGGAATCCGCTGGGCGAACGCTTCGAGGATCTTGATGCGTGTGCCGCTGCCGAAGAGAATCGGCACCACGATGAGGTCCGCTCGGGCCAGTTCGACCCCGATGTCCGGAACGTGCCCGACGACGACAACCGCCGGGGGGTCGTTCAGGTCGGTCAGGTTCGGTGCCACCGAACCGACGAGACGGATCCCCACGTCAGGAACCTGTTCCCGGAGGAGTGGTCCGATCTCGCGCACCAGGAATCGGGCCGCCTGCACGTTGGGTGCATACCGGAGGCTTCCCGGCAATGTCACCGTCGGGGGCGACGCGACCTCTGTACGGCCCACGGGATGCTCCACCCGCGGATACGCATTCGGGATAACCGCGGCACCGGTGACGCCGGTTCGGACGAGCCGACCAGCATCGAGTTCGCTGCACACCACCAGGCGCTCGGTGCGGCGTTGGGCACGACGATGGAGTCGGCGCCACCGACGCACTTCCTCCTTGGAGAACATCGTCGCCCCAGACCGCCGAAGGCGACCGACGAGTCCGCTCGTCGCCGATCGGGGGATGCTCAGCCGCGCCAGAATTTTCTGGTCCTCGAGATCATCGAGATCGAGGATCGTGTGGGCAGCCGACGGCTCCCCACCCAGCAGCCATGCCCGGGTCCCGAAGATCCACACCAGGTCGTAGTGGCCGGACATGAAGTTCGCCACAGCGGGTCGGACGGTGCGACGGGCCGCCCACGGCAACGTCATCGGGATCCCGGTACGAGCCAGGCCCCGAAGACCCGACCATGCGGTGATCGACCGGTTGTCGTAGCTCACCCGGGCGACCCGAGCCAGATCCAACGTCGGGTCCGGAGGCTCGAAGTCCGAACGGGCACTCGGGACGATGGCGAGCAGTTCCGTCGGACCACACGAAGCCAGGCCTTCCAACGTCGTCCGCAACCTCATCCTGGCGCCACTGTTCTCCGGCCAGGGATAGTCGCCGGCGATGACCAACGTTCTCACGTACGCCCCGATTCTCGGTTCCGAGCGTCAGCTACCGGACACCGTCCGAGATACCACACGCGCCTTCGACCGGCCTGGGACAGTACCAGACCAGCTCTTCTCCGGACATCGATCCGACCCTCGTCGGACCGGAATTCCCCGGGTTCAGGGCCTGACCCGGGAGTCGGGCCGTCGTGACGCCTGGTCCTAGAGTGGGTGGCCATGAGCACGGGGCACTCGTCGTGAACACGCAGCCGATGCAACCGCGGACCCCGTTGGTCCTCCATGTCATCCCGACAACCGTCGCCCGCGGTGCGCAGCGGGAGGCCAGGGCACTGGCCGATCACCTGGATCGGCCAGGAATCCGTAGGCACCGCGTCCTGGCCCTGTTCGAGAGCCCTCCAGAAGTCGAGGCGGACATCTCTCTCGACCTCCCGAGCGGCGGAGCAGCTGCGCGGGGATTTGACGTGCGCGCCGTCCGGCCACTCCGGCGGTCGCTGGATCGGCTGCGACCGGACCTGGTGGTAGCCCACGGGGGCGATCCATTGAAGTACCTGGTACCGGCCCAGATCGGTCGGCGACGACCACTCGCCTACTACGCCATCGGAACCTACGCGGGGCCGCGCGACCGCTTCCTGCAACATCAGTTCTGGCGCTTCGTCATGTCGAAGGCAGACGTGGTCGCCGCCGAGGGGTACGAGGTCCAGAACGAGTGCACCGCTCTGCTCGGTGTCCCACCCGAGCGGGTGGTCATGACGCCGAACGGGCGGGATCCGGACCGGTTTCACCCCCGTGCCCGGGACGGGGCACGGACACAGAAGCTGGTGGTATTCGTGGGGGCCCTGACCGAGGGAAAGCAGCCGAACCGCTTCATCGAGGTGGTGGCTGCCCTTCGGGCCGAGGGGTACGGATTCCACGCCCAATTGATCGGCGACGGACCCTTGCACGACTCACTCGTGCGGCCCGCAGCCGAAGCCCGGGTAGAGCTGCTCGGCTCCCGATCCGACGTCGACGAACTGCTTCGGGGCGCCGACATCATGGTGTTCCCCAGCCGACCAGCCGGCGAGGGCATGCCCGGGGTCCTGATCGAAGCCGGGCTCTCCGGTGTCCCCGTGGTGGCGACGGACGTACCCGGTGTTCGCACGATCGTCGTCGACGGCGAAACGGGGCTGATCGTGCCTGAACGGGACGGCGCCGGACTGACGACCGCCGTGGCCCGTTTGCTGGATGACGATGCGCTGCGCCTTCGCTTGGGAACAACGGCGCGCCAACGGTGCGTGGAGCAGTTCAGCATCGAATCGGTGTGTCGGATCTGGTCCGGGTTGATCGAGCCGCTCCTGCCGTAGGCACCGTCCGGTCCAACCGGGCACCGACCGGCGCACCCTGAAGGGACGCCCCGGTCAGTTCCTCACCACCACGCGACCGTCGGGTGGGTGCCGGCGCGGATCGGGGCCCGGTCGCGGCGCCGGCCGACGGAAGCGCATCCTCAGTCGGTCCCGGCGCCGCATCTCCCACTCATAGCGGACATAACTTCCCTTGGGCGAAAGCGGGATGCAGAGGAGCACGAGGAGGAACGGGAACAGGAGCGTGCGTTCTCTTGTGATGAGTCCGAGGTTTCCCAGGGCGGCAAACGAATAGATGAAGAGGATGGAATAGACGACACACATCATCACGTAGGCCCGGGCGATAGATGCTCGCGGAACTATCCGGAGTTGGCGGTACGAGGTCAGGATCAAGACGATGATGATGCTGTTTTCCGCTGCGGCGACCAACTGGCTGCCGCTGTGGGCGTTGATGGGCAGCGGATCGAACAGCACCGAATAGATGTCTCGAGGGTAGGTGATCGGGCTGCTCGAATAGGGAACGCCGCTACTGCCGAAGCCTGCACCGGAACCACTGTTGTTGCTGGCCGTGGCTTGGAGGGAGAACGACTTCCCCGATGAGTGCAGGTAGTGGAGGGTGAAGTAGAGCGAGGAGGCCAGGAGCAGCCCGAAGAACAACAGTCGGACCACCCGTCCGAAGGCACCCGGATTCCGTTGTCCGCCCGATTGGGCAACCATCATCCCCACCGTGAAGCCTGCCATCATCACCAGCAGGTCATTGGGCCGGATGACGATCCCGAGGGCCGCACCGACGACGACGAGGATGAACCCTCCGCGCTGGCGGGCCAGCATCTTGGCCGCTCCATAGGAGATGATGCCCAGCGACAGCATCATGATTGATTCCTTGGAGACGTCCGCGGTCCAGAAGATGATCGACGGGAAGAAGAAGAGGAGGTAGGCGTACCGACGGGAATCGGCGCCGGCGAACGTCAGGCTGAAGGCCCGGAAGAACAGGATCGTTCCGAGGAACGCGAGCCAGCTGAACACCAGGAAGCCGGCGACCTGATTGACGCCGACGAACATGAACACGATTCCGGCAGCGATGCTGACCGAGCCGTTGTTGACGATGCCGCCCAGATTCGCCTGATCGATCGAGAAGTTGAAGTGGCGGAAACCGGGGGCGAGTGATGCACCCTTGCTGTCGTACCGGATCCAGTCTGCGACGCCGTGATAGAGGTGATCGACGACGTAGATCTGGGCGGGCGCCGCCAGCAGGTGCAGGATCAGGCTCGCCGTCAGGATCCCTACGAGCCACGGCTTCGCCTCCGCGATCGCCACCCGTTTGATGATCGGTCGGGTGATGGCGAAGAGCACGACCGCGACGAGGACGCCGACATATGGATTTGACGGAAAGGCGGCGGTCGCGGCAACCATGGATGGTCTGGAGTGCCGGTCCGGCTACGCCGAGGTGGCTTCCCCGATCGATTCCATCGGTCCGGCGGGCTCCAGTTCCGGCGAGGCAATCGATCCAGGGGGTTCGGACGTCTTGCGAACGTCGCGAGGAGAGAGCCGAACGTTGGTGAGTGCCACCCCGAGGACGGGCGCACCCATCCGGCGAAGGATCTCGCCGGCCCGCTGGGCGTGGGCGATCGGGGTCGTGCGTGCTTCGGCCACCACGACCACCACATCGACCGAATGGATCAATGCCTCACCGTGGTGGACAGCCAGGAGCGGCGGCGTCTCGATGATCACGACGTCAGTCAGTTGGCGCACGATGGCGAGGATGTCCGGTGCACGGGTCGCCAGTTGCCCGCCACTGGCGATGAAGGGTCGAAGCGACAGTCGGGAGACGCCCTCGAGGTTGGCGGGCTCGAGTCTCGCCACCACGTCCTCCTTCTCCACTCGGGCGGTTCGTGACCCGGCAAGGCCCGTCGCGCGCCCCGAATCGATGTCGCGGGTGCTGATCACGATCACCCGCTCACCAGCCTCGGCGTAGGCCGCAGCGAGATTCGCCGTCAGAATCGGTCGGGACGCCTCTTGTCCCGGCGACACGACCAGGACCACCTGTCGGCTGCCAGGATCCGGAGGCTGGTAGGTACCCCTCGCTGCTGGTGGCCCGCCGGCCATCGCCGCACCGTACGGGTCGTCGTACGTCGTCACGTCGGCAAGGCCCTCGAAGAGGAGCGACATTCGGAGCATGCGATACGCCTCGGCGGCCGGGGATACCGGATCGTCGACGACCGCCAAGACGGTTGCCGGTTGGTGGCCACCACTTCCCTCATGCTCGGGTACTTCAGCGATGACCGGGTAGAGGAACGACGCTTCGGTACCCGCCGTGGTCTGCAGGGTCCGATTCAACAACTCTCGCACCAGGATGATCAGCGCACCGAGCACCAATCCGACGCCCAGGCCGATGAGACCGCGTTCCTTGCGCCCCAGCTGCGAGCTCTTCGGGGCCTTCGCGACCACTTTCGCGGCATGACTGTTTATGGCAGGAGCGACGAGCACCAACCCACTCGTCGCACTGGGTTTGACCGTCAACTGTTGCTTTGACAGGCCGGCCAGATAGTCCGCATATGCCTTGTTGACCGCGTTCTCGGTCGCCGTGGCATACGCATTGGCCAGCTTGACGGCATTGTCCACACTCGACCCACCGACCAACAGCTGCACGTACTGGGAACTCTGCGATCCCGCCTTCGTGGTCGTGCTCGTGGTGGCCTTCTTCGCCTTGGTTTTCAACTTGTGCGTGACGACAGTGAAGCCGACCGTCGAAGCCTTCATGTGCTGAAGCAGCTGGTCCGCCTCGGACGCCTGCCCGGCAGCGACAATCGCTGCGCTCTTGGTGTAGAAGTTGTTGGCCCAGAAGAGAATGGTGTGCGAGGTGACACCGGCCGATGCGATGCCATCGGTCGAGAGCGCCGCCACATAGGAAGCGGCCCGCCAGTCATACTTGTTCTGGACGACCTTCGGACTCTTCGACTGGGGAAGGAGCACGGCGACCACCGCAAAGACGATCGCGAGCGCGACAAGCAGGCGCCAGCCCCGACGCAATGGTCCCCAATAGTTGATGCGTTCGATCATGCCCCTGTCCTGCCTCGACGACCGGGCCAGCATCTTACCTGATCGGCGGGTGTTTCTTCCCCCAACGGCTAGTGGTCCTCGTACGTGGCCGGCTGGTCACTGTCGGCAGTTGACCGGGCCGGCTCGGTGCCGTCCGCGACTGCAGTTGCCGAATTCCGTGGCTGACTGGGGTGGGCGGGAGGCACGGGGCAATCCGGAGTCGCTGTTTCGCCGGACGACGAGTTCGGCAACGAACCTGGCCACCGAGTTCTCGACGTCGGGCTCCGGTGCCTCCTCCGACGCCGCGGCGACGTCGAAACCGTCGGTCAATCTCCCCAAGATTGAGGATGCTGGCCCAGGCCGGGTGAGGTAGCCTTGCCGCAGTCCGACTGGAGTGCTCCGAGGTTTCGTGTGCGTACACCTGTCCAAGGGACCTTGGGCCAGCTATCTGGGGAGATCCCTGGCTCACCCTCAGGTCGGTCGTTTGTTTGGGGCGTCGGATGGAGGGGGCAGACGTAGTGGACGTATCCAAAGAACACGGGGAGCCGTCGCAGGCCGCCGAGGGTAGCCCCGCGAGCTGGCAATTCGCCGTCATGGCCAGCCGGGTCCGGGCGGTCATCCTGTTCGTCGTGCTGGATGTGGTGTGCGTGGTCGCCGGGTACGGCCTCGCCGAGGTCGCCTACTTCCGTGATCGTGCCCCGGCCCACTACTGGGAGCACTTCTTGGGTTTCCTGATCGTGGCCATCATCGTCACCCTCGTGTGCAACCGCATCTTCGGTCTCTACGGACGCATGTGGCGACACGCTGGAGCCGACGAAGCCCGTCAGCTGACCCTCTCGACGGCGGTGACGCTCTGTGTCCTCATCGCCTTCTGGCCCGTGGGTCGGACGCTGCGGATCGAACTCGTGCCGCCCATCGTCGTCGGCGTCGGATGCATGTTCGCCGCAACGGGCATGGGGGTCCTGCGGTTCCACTCACGCCTGTTCGCCTGGCAACGGGGCTCGAAGCGCCTCGGACTCCGTGTTGCGGTGATCGGGAGCCGGGACACCGGAGCCGCGGCGATCCGCGAGATGCTCCGGAGCCCGGGCGCCGGGCTCGTCCCTGTTGCGGTGTTCGATGACGACCCCCGGGCCCACGGACTCTCCCTGCTCGGCGTGCCGGTCGTGGGCACGATCGCCGAGATCCCCGAATCGGCGAGCAGATACACGATCCAGCAGATTCTCCTGGCGATTCCCTCACCCGGTCCCGAGCTGGTCGAACGGGCCCTCCGATCCTCGGAGGCCGCCGGTATCTCGATGAAGATCCTTCCCGGGGTGAAGGACATGATCAACGAGCCTGCGCATCTCGCCGCGTTGCGTCAGGCACGCGAGCCCCAGATCGAAGACCTCCTCGGACGGACTCCCGTGCCCACCGACCTCGAAGCCGTCCGTCATTCCCTGGAGGGCCGACGGGTGCTCGTGACCGGTGCCGGTGGCTCCATCGGTTCGGAAATCTGCCGGCAGGTGGCAGGCATGCAGCCTTCGCTCCTCGTCCTGCTCGACCACGACGAGACCCATCTGCACGACACTGCGGCCACCGTCGGCGGTGCCTGCGAGCAGGCGCTCGTCGACATCGCCGACCGCCCGGCGATCTTCGAGACGTTCGAACAGTACCGACCGGAGGTGGTGTTCCACGCCGCCGCACACAAACACGTGCCCGTCCTGGAACAGCACCCCATCGAAGCCGCCAGGACGAACGTCCTGGGTACCCGCAACGTGGTCGATGCGGCAGCGACGACGGGTACGACGAGATTCGTACAGATCTCTACCGACAAGGCCGTGCGACCGTCGAGCGTCATGGGTGCCTCCAAGCGACTTGCCGAGCAGACGGTGCTGGCCGTCAGTCCCGAGGGCGCGGCCTACTGCGCCGTCCGATTCGGAAACGTGCTGGGCAGCCGGGGCAGCGTCATCCCGACCTTCGCCCGCCAGATCGCCAACGGTGGACCGGTGACGGTCACCGATCCGCGCATGACCCGGTTCTTCATGAGCGTCGAGGAGTCGGTCCAGCTGGTGCTGCAGGCCTCGGTGCTCTCCCGGGGCGGCGAGATCTTCATGCTCGAGATGGGCACTCCGGTGAGAATCCTCGATCTCGCCGAGCGGATGATCCGGCTCTCGGGCTGCCAGGTCGGCATTGACATCCCCATCGAGATCACGGGGATCCGGCCCGGGGAAAAGCTCGCGGAAGTGCTGAGCACTCCCGACGAGAAGGTCGCCGCCACAAGTCACCCGTACATCAACCGCCTCACGCCGATCACGGCACCGCGCGACCGCTTCGCCGCCGAATTGGTGAAGCTCGAGGCGGCCACCATCAGTCGCGACAACGACCTCGTGCGTTTCCTGCTCTTCAACGCCGCGTCCGCCGGTGGAGCGGAGCGGGACCAGGTCCACACGGTCGCCGAACCGGAGTTCTCCTGGCCCGAGCCCACCGAGGACCAGAACGCCGTCGAGCTCCGGGAGGCGCTGACCGACGAATTCGTTCCGCCGGACACCGGTGCCGATCAGGTATCTGCGTGATCCGGCGACGGGACACCCGTTGAGCCCGAACTCCATGCCCGAGAAGCTCGTCGTCGTCGGTCAGGGCTATGTCGGCCTCCCGCTCGCCCTGCGGGCGGTCGAGGTCGGCTACGACGTGGTGGGATTCGATATCGACGTGGATCGGATCAAGCGTCTGGTGGACGCAGACTCCTATGTAGAGGACATCACCGACAGCCGTCTTGCCGCCGCCCTCGCCTCTGGTCGGTTCGTCCCGACCGACGATCCACAGCACATGAGCGGATTCGACGTGGCGGTCATCGACGTCCCCACGCCGCTCCACGACGGCAATCCGAATCTGAGCTTCGTCACCGACGCCGCCGCCACCCTCGCCCACCACCTCCGTCCCGGTGCGACGGTGGTGCTGGAGTCGACCAGCTATCCCGGCACGACCGAGGAGCTCGTCGGCCCCATCCTGGAGGAAGGGTCGGGTCTGGCCGCCGGACGGGACTTCCACCTCGGCTACAGCCCGGAGCGGATCGACCCGGGCAACACCACGTGGCAGTTGGAGAACACGCCGAAGGTCATCTCGGGTATCGACGGTCCGTCACTGGCCGCCGTCCGACGCTTCTACGACCGGCTGGTGGAGCGCACCGTGGCGGTGTCTGGCACCCGCGAGGCCGAGCTCACGAAGCTGCTCGAGAACACGTTCCGACACGTCAACATCGCACTGGTCAACGAACTCGCCATGTTCGCCGCCGACCTCGATATCGACGTCTGGGAGGCGATCGACGCGGCGTCGACCAAGCCCTTCGGCTACCTGCGCTTCACCCCCGGACCCGGCGTGGGCGGCCACTGCCTCCCCATCGATCCGAGCTATCTGTCCTGGAAGGTGCGCCGGAGTCTCGGCCAGCCGTTCCGATTCGTCGAACTGGCGAACGACGTCAACGAGCACATGCCGGACTATGTGGTGCGGCGCCTCATGCTGGGCCTCAACGATCGGGGCCTGGCGGTCAAGGGTGCACAGGTCCTCGTGCTCGGCATGGCCTATAAGCGGAACACGGGCGACGCCCGGGAGGCACCCGGATCCGTGATCGCCCACTCGCTACGGGCGCTCGGCGCGTCCGTGCGTGTCGCCGATCCACACCTCTCCGGGGATACCCTCGCCTTTCCCCTGGTCGAAGTGACCGCCGCCGAACTGTCCTCCGCCGATGCCGTGCTTCTCGTCACCGACCACGACGCGTTCGACTACGACCTGATCCGCGACCACGCGACCTATGTCCTCGACACCCGCAACCGGCTGGACGGACCGTCCATCGAACGGCTGTGACCGTCCGGAAGCCGTCGGCTGGGGCATCGGTCGCACGCGCCCGTAGGTTCTCATGAACGTCGTGGTCACCGGTGGGGCGGGGTTCATCGGCGCCAATCTGTGCCGCACGCTCCTGGAGGACCCGACGGTCGACGAGGTGGTCGTCATCGACGACCTCTCGTCCGGAAGGATCGAGAACCTGGAGGGACTCGATGCGGTCGAGTTCGTCAAGGGCTCCATCCTCGACCCGGAGCTGCTGGATGCAGTCGTTCCCGGCGCGGACACCATCATCCACCTGGCCGCTCGTCCGTCCGTTCCTCGCTCACTCGAGGACCCGATGGCCAGCCATCTGGTCAATGCCACGGGGACGGTGGAGGTGCTGGAGGCCAGTCGCCGCCACGGACGGCCCCAGGTGATCGTGGCGTCATCGTCGTCGGTCTACGGCTCCAATCCCACCCTGCCCAAGCACGAGGACATGGCGACGATGCCGGTAAGTCCGTACGCTGCGAGCAAGCTGGCCGCAGAGTCCTATGCGCTGGCGTACGGGAAGTCCTTCGATATGCCCGTCCTCGCGTTCCGGTTCTTCAATGTATTCGGTCCGCTCCAGGCACCGGACCACGCCTACGCCGCCGTCGTCCCGGTGTTCCTGGCTGCAGCGCTGCGGGGGGAACCGCTTCCTGTGCATGGTGACGGCCTCCAGACCCGCGACTTCACCTATGTCGGAACGGTGACCGCCATTCTGGGTGACGCCGCTCGCCGGCAGGTGACCTCCGATCGGCCGGTCAATCTGGCATTTGGAACCCGTGTGTCGTTGCTGACGCTCATCGAGGTTATCGAGGCGCAGCTCGGACGCACGCTGGAACGGCAGCACACCGCACCGCGTGCGGGTGACGTGCGGGACTCACAGGCCGACTTCGAACGACTGCGGCGACTGTTTCCAGACACTCGACCGGTGGGCCTGGAGGATGGATTGGCCGCGACGATCGATTGGTTCTCCTCGTCGTCTTGAACTCCGTGAGGCGAAGGGCTGCACCGACAGCCACGCATCCGTTCCGGGAGCACGGGGAATTGCTCGCCGGTGTGCTCCTCCTCCTCTGGTCGTTCGTGGCCGCCCTGGCCGTGTGGAAGTATCCCGGTCCGAACGAACTGGACCGTTGGGGATTCCGGGTCCAGCCTCCAGCCCTGCATGAACCGCTCTTCCTCGGCATCTCCCACCTCGGTAGCACGGTCGTACTGGTCGGCGGATCGGCCCTGGCCGCCGTTGTCGTCGTCGGAAGGGACCGATGGAGGGCGGTGTCCTGCCTCGTCGGTCCGATCGTCGCCTCCGCGGTAGTCGAATGGGTCGTCAAGCCGATGGTGGGCCGACGGTACGTCGACGTCCTGACCTTCCCGTCGGGGAGCGTGACCGTGGTTGCGTCACTGGCGACCGCTTGGGCACTCGCCGTGCCCCGCAAGCTGGTTCCGGTCGTCGTAGTCGCCGGCGCGACCGTGGTCGTGCTGATGGGGTTTGCCGTGGTCGGCCTCCGCTGGCACTACCCGAGTGACGCTCTCGTGGGGGCGACATTCGGGGCTGGATTCGTCCTGACCCTGGATGCCGTACTCCAGCAATGCCGGCTCCTGGGCGCGCGGGCAGGATCTCGGTGATGTCCAGGTCAGCGCATCTGAGGTGAGGCGGTTGCCGGGATTCAGCGGACGACGATCCGGGCCTGTTGCCAATCGACCCACCGCCGATAGAATGGCCTCTGCGCTGATGGTCGGGGAGGTCAGTTCAACAGCACGTCATCGGCTGCGCTTGGGGGCAACATGCTGGACGAATTGCAACGGACTCCTTCCGACGACAGCTGCGAGCGCGCCGCGCACACGGTCGCGTGCGTGGCGATCGAGGTCACCCGGGACGGTGAGGCCCTTCCTCCCCAGCTCCGTGCCGAAGTGATGGAGTTGGCGCAGAAGCTGATCGAGCATGCCGTGCGGGCCGAAGACCACATCTGTCCCGTCGCCTCCTCGCGCATGACCATCGAGTTCGGATCGGTCGCGAGCGGTGCCCTTCCCCAGGTCCTGGGAGACCGGCTGGCACGAGCCGTCGACCAGAGTCCGCTCATTGACCTTCCCGGCGTCCAGCTCTCCGTCTCGGTCGGCATCGCCTGCCCCGACGTCCATCTTCCCCATACGGCCGTCGACAGCAGTGCCCTCACGTCGACGCGATGCAGCCATGCGCAGCTGCACCGCCACCACGACGCCCTCACCGGTGATCACCGAGCGGTGGTCACCGTCGATCGGCCCCTGACCAGACGGGGGCCATCGGTCCAGGGCCACTCCCCCGTCCAGACCATTCGTCGGCGAAGCGTCTACCGCTACGAGGCCGGCCGCCTGCGGGACAAGTCGGCGAGCCACTCGCCGTCGGCGCGGGCCAGATCGTCTCGCTTCGCCCCCCCGGGCGCCGATCAGCCGACCCGGATCGTCCTGGTGGTGGATCCCATGACGCCGGTGGCCGGCGAACCGAGCCTGACCGCCACGGGAGCGGCGCGGGTCGCCGAGCGGGCGGGTTGTCGAACCGAGGTCCTGATTTTCTCCCAGGATGACCAACTCACCTGCTCCATCGACGGGTTCCCCGTCGACCAGGTAGTGCTTGCGCTGGACGGAGCCTGGACGGGCCAGACGCCCACGTGGGCCTCGGGCCCGTGGGACATCGCCGCGCGCCTGACCGCCTCCTACTGTGCGGTCGATGTCCCCGTCCTCGCCGTCAGCGCGGGAGCGGGGGCCGGCATCGTCGCCAGCTGCGTGGCCCAGGGCGCGCGACCCGTGTTCGGCATGCACCAGTTGGCTGACGCCCTGGGTAGCCAGACCTCCCGCCCGCAAGCGGACTCCTCTGCGGCCGGCGACTGCACGCTCCCGCCTCGTTTTCTCTCCCTGGTCGGCCTGACCATCAGTGAGCGCCGCGTGCTCTTCTATCTGACCGAGGGGTGCTCCGCCCAGAGGATCGCCCAGGAACTGGTCGTCTCCGTGACGACCGTCCGATCGCACATCGGATCCGTCCTCCGGAAGCTCGGGGTGCGCTCACAACTCGCCGCTGTCGCGATCGCCAACAGCCGTGATCTCGGGCACGCGTCCTTCGGCGAACTCACCTGAGCTGAACCCGCGTGCCCGGTGATTCCCGAGGCCCGACGGGTCCTGTCGTCCTCCTCGCGGGTCCCGGCGACACCACCGACATCGTGGCCAACTACCTTGCCCACCGGGTCGACGATCTCCGGGTGGTCGTTGAAGCGCCCCCCTCGCGCTGGGCGATGGCCCGCCGACGTGCGACACGCGTCGGGTGGTTCACCGTGCTGGGCCAGGTCCTCTTCATCGCCCTCGCGATGCCGATCCTCCGTCGGCAGGGGCGGCGTCGGATCGGCGTGATCCTGGAGCAGTCAGGACTGGACGCCACGCCCTTCCCGCGAGTCACGCACGTCCCGTCCGTCAACGATCCTCAGACCGCCACGATCCTCCGGTCGCTCCATCCGTCAGTCGTGGTGGTGAACGGAACCCGGATCATCTCGCGCCCGCTCCTCGATGCGCTCGACTGCCCGATCATCAACACCCATGCCGGGATCACACCACGCTTCCGGGGCGTCCACGGCGGCTACTGGGCCCTCGTCCAAGGCACGCCCGAACTGGTGGGAACGACCGTGCACTTGGTCGACCAGGGCATCGACACCGGCGGCGTGCTCGCCCAGGCGACCTTCGAGCCGACATGTGCCGACACGGTGGCCACCTATCCCTACCTGCACCTGGCCGCCGGACTCCCGGTGCTGGCGGACCAGCTCGCACGACTCCGTGAAGTCGGTGAACTGACGCCGGTCCCCGCGTCGGGGTTGCCGGACGGGAGCCGCCTCTACCTGCATCCGACCCTCTGGCAATACGTCCGTCACCGGGTGAAGGACGGGGTACGTTGAGACGTCGATACTCGAGACGATCGCCGATCGGTGCGGGGGTAGCCAACTTGCCAGTTGCAGCCATCCATCGTGATCCGGCCATTCCCGTTCCCCGACCGGGATCACGACACGGGCCCGGAGGTGGCACGTGCAACTAGGTGAACCGTCTCGTCCCGGGGCGCTCGTCATCTCGCTCGACTTCGAGCTCCACTGGGGGATGCGGGACCATGTGGACCGGCAGAGTCCGACGTTTGCCGAGTTGGCGGACTCCCGCGCCATGGTGTCGGAGATGGCCTCATGCTTCGCCCAGCGTGGTATCCATGCGACCTGGGCGACCGTCGGTTTCCTCTTCGCCTCCACGAGGAGCGAACTCCTCGCGCACGCTCCCCAGCTGCGACCCTCCTATCTGCGCCACGAGTTCGATCCGTACGACGAACCCGTGGGCGCGGACGAACGCACCGACCCGGAGCACTTGGCCGGCTCGCTGGTCCGTGAGTTGGCGGCGACCACCGGCCAGGAAGTCGCCTCCCACACGTTCTCCCACTACTACTGCCTCGAAGCCGGCCAGGGTGGGGAGCAGTTCCGTGCCGATCTCGCCGCGGCGCAATCCGCCGCCTCGCTCCACGGGGTGCAACTCACCAGTCTGGTCCTTCCCCGGAACCAGTGGAATCCGAGCTACGCCGACATCGTCCTCGAGCAGGGATTCGACTGTATCCGCGGGCCCCAGCCGTCGTGGGGGCATCGCGCGCGGTCCGGGGACGAACAGTCACGGACCGCCCGCGTCGCCCGCCTGATCGACACGTACGCCGGGGCCGGTCCCCCGCCTACGGTGGCATGGCACGAGGTGCTCCGCCCGAATGGGCTCTGCGACATTCCGGCCAGCGCGTTCTTGCGACCGTACTCACCGGGGCGTCGGAGTCTCGACTCAAGGAAGCTCCACCGTCTGGTGGCAGGAATGCGCTATGCAGCACGTCGACACCGCCTGTTCCATCTCTGGTGGCACCCGCACAATTTCACGCGCTATCCCAAGGAGAACTTCGAGTTCCTGCAGCGCATCTTCGACGAGTTCGACCAGCTCGCCGACACCGAAGGGATGCGTTCCCTCTCGATGCGGGACGTGGTCTCCAGTCTGCGGGACCCCGACGGATCGACACGGGTCGACTGAGCGCGGCTCGTCCGATGTCTATCCGAACCGGTTGGTACGATGCAAGTTGCCATCGGCGGCACCACTCCTGGTGGTGTACCCGATCACGATTCCGAGGGGGCCCATGTCTGTTGCCGTAGAACGGTTGACGATGCCGATCATCGACAGGACCGACCGATGATCCACGTCGCCACCGTGCACTACCAGTCGAACAAGTGGATCGACATCCAGCTCGCCTACCTGCGACGCCACCTCCACGAGCCGTACCGAGTGGTGGCCAGCCTGGAGGGAGTACCCGGGCATCAGGAAGTGAAATTCGATCGGGTGGTACCGGCACTCGAGGGCCACCCCGGAAAGCTCAATCTCCTGGCCGCGGAGATCGTGGCCGAGGCCGATCCTGACGACCTGATCATGTTCCTCGACGGCGACGCGTTCCCCATCGTGGACCCGATGCCGGTCATCCGCGATGCCCTGGCATCGACCGTCCTGGTCGCCGTGAGACGTGACGAGAACCAGGGGGATCCGCAACCTCACCCGTGTTTCTGCGTGATCCGGGCCGGTGACTGGGCCCGCATCCGGGGCGACTGGTCGATGGGCCACCCGTGGAGACTCCCCTCGGGGTTCATGACGACGGATTCCGGCGGCAATCTCCTGGCCACCCTGGAGCGGGAGAACCTGCCCTGGACGCCGCTGGTGCGCACCAACACGGTCGATCTCCATCCGTTGTGGTTTGCCGTCTACGGCGACATCGTCTACCACCACGGCGCCGGCTTCCGGAATCCCATGTCCCGGAGCATCAAGGCCGGCCGACCCGCCCGGTGGAAGCGGGGCGAACGGATTCCCAAGCTCGGGCGCATCGTCCGGACGGTGGACGACATGCGCATCGACGCCTGGATGGATCGACAGGTCGCCGCCAATCGGACCCTGGGCGATGAAGTCTTCGCGCGGTTGGCGAGTGATGCCGACTTCTACCTCGAGTTCGTGCCACCGGGACGCGACCCGGCCTGATCCCCCGGCACGGCCCACCCGCAATCGCCGACGGCACGGGTCGCGGCGCGGCACGACCGGATCGACCGTGAGGACCTACCCGGCCCCACCACACAGGAACGCCGAGGAATGAGGACGGCACGTTTCCGGATCCGAGGACTCGGGCACGAGGTCGTGATCCTGGGCCTGCCGAACGAGATGCTCAGCGTCTCCTCCGAGGCCTCCTACCGCTCGTCCCGAAGTCGTCCCGCCGCCTCGGTCCGACACCTTGATCTTCGCTCCATGTCGGTGTCGAGTCTGTCTGCGGACGTCGTCGCGTGACGATCGGACCGTCGGTGGGTGCCGCAGCGATGCCTGCCCCGCAGGACCGGCACCTGGACCGCTCTCGGTTCTCGGGTCGATTGGTGGTCAGTGGGTCGCACTAGGGCCCGGTCGAGCAGATCGGGGACAGTGGAGGGGGGCCCAACTTCCGGAAGTAGCGGAAGGAGTCCGGACGGAACTCCCCCAGTTGGTCCGTGGCAGCCTCATCGATCTTGCGAATTCTCTGGGCCGACGGCTGCTTGGAGTTGACGGTGCCCAGGTCCAGGTAGATGTTCACCTCACAGGATCGGTCCTGGGGGGGTATGCGGTCGAGGTTGACGACCAGCCGAGCCTGGTTGGTCAGGAACTCGCGGTCGAGTTGACCATTGTTCAATCCGAATCCGGTCGCGACGGTCGTTTGCACGATGAGAAAGATCGCCAACGTGAGAAGTGTCAGCCACGTGGCGTAGACCTTCCAGGATCGAGCACCGATGGGAAGGATGTGTGGCGGCCGGTGGCGCCACGCATACATGACGATGCCGGTCAGGAGCATGAGGTTCGCCATGACGTAACGGTTGCTGAAGAGGGCTTCACCGGAGCCCATCCGACTGCGACCGAGGGTGATCATGGCATCGAAGAGAAGGGCGAAGCTGATCAACAGCATCGGCACAGGGATACGTTCCGACGAGGTCCGGTGGCGCCACGACTGTATGACGATGAATATGGCCGTGGCGAACAGCACCGCACCGACTACTTCGAAGCGCTCGAAATTGTGGACCGGGGAGAAGAGTGCAGACCAGTATCCACCAGGGACGACGTCTCCGATGAGGACAGAGAAGTAGCGGAGCGCCGTCAACGGATGTCCCAAAGAAGAGCTGGTGGAACATTGAATCACCCGGTCACAATTCGAGTTGTAGTGATAGGACGAGAAGTAGAGAGCACTGGTCGCAAGAATGCCGCCGATCCAGACGGCGAGCTCGACGAATGCTCGGCGCGCCCACGGTTGGCTCCAGAGGATGCAGACCGCCCCCAGGGGCCACACGATGAATCCCTGGAGGAAGGACAGCGAGGCGGCGAGTCCGGCGAGGAGGGCCACGGTCAGCCACAGCGTCCGATGTCCTGTGGGAACCAGCAGAGCACACAGTACGACGACGAAGAAGAACACCACCAGGTACCACGTCAGCTGGAAGGCCCACAGGGAGGCTTGGACGTCCGCCAGGCTGAACCAGACGAGCCCGATCACAAGGACCGGGATCGGCGTGAGACGTCTTCCCATGTACCGGCGGAAGAGGGTCAGCACCAGGGCGTAGGTGGCGATGTAGACCAACGCGTTGAACACGATCACCCAGCGCGTGTCGAATCGGTCGAGGAGACCGAAGAGGACAAACAGGACGTTCGCCACCAGGACTCGCGACTCGGTGTGCTGCGCCCAGAGTTGGCCCAGCGAGAGATGGCCGTGGATCGCGGCATGGACCAGCGGGATGACGGACCAATCGTCGAACTGGAAGTCGTTGACCGCGAAGTGTGCGATATAGAGGAGATAGAGAACCGGCGTGACACCTGCTGCCACAATGGTCAGCGCGACGTTGTGCCGGTGCAGCCAGGAGGCCGAGGTCCCCCTCCCGCCTTCGTCGGACGGCTTGGAGGATGGGCCGTCCGGAGGGCTGATCTCCGTCGGAAGGACACTTCGTTCCATCACGTCCGGCCTTCCTTGTCCAGGAAGTTGTGCACCTTTGCTACGTTAACCGTCTCCCGACGTACGTGAGGGTGTCCCGAATCCTGTTGACATCATGGGTCCGGTGGCCGAAGTCCCACCTGTCATGGCGGCCATCGGCCCATTCCATCTAGTGGGAGCTGTCGTCAATGACGTACCCGAATCGGTCCAGAGCCCGTCGGACGTCTTCTCGTTCGCCGGAAGTCATGTCACTCTCGTCGAACGGATAGGACCGTTCGAAATCATCAGGTCGCCGAACCCGGTCGACGACGGCACGTCCCTCGTCAGTCACCTCTCGACCCAGGAACGTCGCGATGTCGGTGAGCACGCCCACGGGATCTGCGACCGCTCGCTCGTGGGTGACCACGAGGGAACGGGGCTGAGCGTCCAGGAAGTCCGACACGGCGAGATTGACCCGTGCCCAATAGATCAACTGGCGGAGCTCCACCGGCCGGGCGTCCGGGCGCACGTCGAAGAGTGGGCCCCAGTTGGCGAGCTGATAGCGGTTCTTGCTCTTCGCCATCGACAGGCCGTTGCGCACCACGTGGATGTAGCGGAGGCCCTCGAGCTCGCGGAAGAGGGTGGGGATGAACAGCAGGGTGTTGGGTTCCTTCCACGTCCACATCCCGGCCTTGTCCGGCGGGGTGTTCCGCAGTGCACCAGTGAGCCGATGCATCGACCACGACCACGGGTCGTTCGGCAGAGGCGTCACGCCACTGCGCGGAAACGCCGCACAGGCGGAAATGAGCTGCAGGAGCGAGCTGGGCGTCCGACGTCGGTGGCGGAGCTCGACGAACGCCCTCGTGGCGGCAACTGCTGACGGGTGGTCGGCGGGTATGAGTCCTCGGACACCCCGGTAGAGACGGGGGCGCTTGAACAGCATCGAGAAGGTCAGATCGTCCTCGGGGGTATTGAGGTCGGCTCCGGGATGGAAGCCCAGGCTGGAGACCATGGAGGCGATCACCCGGGTACCGCTCCCCCCGACTCCCCCTATCCCTACCGGACCAACAAGTTCACTGTCGTTCGACAACCTTCCCCCTCACGTGATCATCTGGACTCGCCACAGTACCGGTGATGCCGCCGGCAATGCTGAAGGAATCCTGTCCGCCCACCGCTGCGATCGCCGGCAACCGTCGGCGATGTGCAGGTTCTCGACTCAGTCGTGGGCCATGGCCCGCCCGCTGGACGTCAGCCCTCCCGACTCTCCAGGGTCACCCCTCGGTCGGCCCCGGCATCCCTGGCATCGAGGGCCTGGTCGACCGCCCCATCGCCGGGGTCGTCATGCCGGGTCGCTCCGGGCGAGAGGTTGCGAAGACGGGGTCCGATCGCATGGACGTCGATCCGCTTCAGACTCAGGGCTCGCTTCTCGATGAACCACCAGCTCGCCACGGCGAAGGGCGCCGTGGCCAGGATGCTCAGGGACAGGAACGCCGGCAGGCCCCACTTCTGCACCCCGAACACCGCCATGAGTTGGGCGACCGGATAGCCGTAGATGTAGATGCCGTACGAGTAGTCATTGGTGGATCCGACCCGTTGCAACGGGAGGTGGGCACCCAGCCACAGCATCGGATAGGTGATGAACGGCATCAAGAGACCCGAATACGTGAAGAAGTAGAGGGGATTCCTCTCTCCTACTCCGTGCGCCTTGGCTCCGTTCGGGAGCCAGAATCCGACGATCAACACCACTGCGCAGACGAGGGCCAACCACCAGGAGTCCGGGATCCGATGACGGTAGAGGTAGATGACACTTCCGGTGAGGAAGACCACGGCGAACTTCATGAAGTTCATGAGGAACGTGTGACTGTGGATGTTGAGCTGATGATTGAGCGACGGTGTCGCAGTGGCCAGACCGATGACGATCCACAGGCCGATGGTTGCCCCCAGCGTGACGAGGCGATAGCGCAGAAAGCCGGTCAGTCCGAGGGCCAGGAGCATGAGATAGCACAAGAACTCGTAGAAGAGCGTCCAGATGGAACCGTTCCAGGTCACCCCGAAGGGGACCCCGTTCGGTGTCCCGGAGATCTTGAACTGCGCCCAGTACTGATTGGGCAGGAACCAATTGCGGGTGACGTAGGTGGCCGGTCCATTGGGAGCATGTGCGTAACACGAGAGACCGCAGTGCGGGAGTGGGCTGGCGAACCAGCTGATGACGCCGAAGACGAGTGCGGTAACCAGAAGACAGACCCAGAATCCCGGGAAGATGCGAAGGAACCGTTGCCAGAGATACCGCACCGACCCGTTGCGCATAGCGCTTCCCGCGATGAGAAAGCCGCTGATCGCGAAGAACCCGTAGACGGCGATGGTGCCGAAGCTGATCCCGTGAAGGGTCACCAGTGATCCGAAGCCACCGAGTCCATAGGCGTGATCGACGACGACGACGAGCGCCAGTACGAGTCGCAGGAAGTTCAGGCTGTTGTGGCGACCCGAATACGCCTGGCCCAGTGAGTGACGAACGCCCCCCTCGTCGCTCGCCGTGGTCACCGGATCGTTCATTCGGGCGCGGTCGCCACGGAGGCGGACGCTCGCGGGCGGCATGGCACGGGGGTACCTGCCTCCACGCCCGCTGGCGTCGGCAACTCGGCGTGGGACGGGGGGCTACGACGGAGGTTTGCGACCACGGAACTTGTCCAGACGACCGAGGAGGTCACTGGCCGCCCGATCGGAGATCCCGAACTGCCGCTTGATCCGGTCATAGACACGAAGTACCTGCTTGTCGAGGTAGATGAGGATCGACCGTGCGCCATCGCCCGGCCGTGCCCGGTATTCGGTGGAGCGCACCACCGAGTCCTCATCGAGACTGAAGTAGTAGAGGGCGAGCGACCGACGGGCCCGATCCGGAGGACACTGCATCGGCTCCGGGTGTCCGTGGAAGGAGTCGGGGTCGGTGGTGAAGATGACCGCCCGGTTGGCGACGGGTGCCACTTTCTGTTCACACCGCTTCATGTCGGTGCTCCACAGCTCGAGATCCCCACCGAATTCCGGCAGCCACTCCTCGTTGAAGTACACGAGGAGGTTGACCCGACGCCGCCACGTCCGGTGCTGCGGATGCACGGTGAAGTCGGCGTGGATGTTGAGGAAGCCACCCGTCGTCGACTGGTGGAGCCCTCCTCCCTCGAGGGATGGATCGGCGAACAGCCCGTCGATGCCCGTCAATTGCTCGAGCTGGCGCACGAACCGGTCGGAGTTGAGCTCCCGCAGGATGGACTGGAGGGTCGGGCCCCACGTGGATGCGTCCGTCTGACCGAACTTGCGCTCGTTGACGTGCAGGTAGGAGATCCACTCGCCACCCTCGAGTGTGGGGAACTCCTCGTTCGCCGAGGCCACCACCCCCTCCTCGAGAAAGTCGTCCAGGATGACGTGGGGGAACGGGTCTGCAGATTGATAGGCCGATCGGACGCGGGCGATCCGGGCTTCGAGCGCGGCGAAATCGAGGACCGGTGCGCGCTGGGTGTCGTAGGACTCTATGTTCACTGTCACTCGATCCGAATCACGTCACCACGATGGCGACTGGGCCCTTCCGAATGTTCGCGCACAACACGTCGCGCCTTCGAATCCGACGTACGGGTCGCCAAGGCCCGGCGCCGGGTCAGACCGGCTCCAACTCGAACAGGAACTGGTAGGAGAAGAGCGTCGGCGAGAAGGCGAGTCCCAGCCGGTCCGCGGCGGCCACGGACCTCATCACCCGGGACGGGGACGGACCCCCGCGTTCTGCGACCTCGACCGGCAGACCGGCACTCGAGCGTCGACGCACCCGCATCCCGGCCTTCGTGGCCATGCGTTCGAAGCTCTTCTGCGTGAAGAAGCGGAGGTGTTGACCGTCGAAGATGCCGCGCTGCTCGTAGTCGAACTTCCCCGACGCGACCCGCACGCGCGGGTACCAGTGCGCCACATTGGGAATGCTGGCCATGACCACACCTCGGGGCGCCAGCACCTGCGGCAGCTGCCGGAGGAGCGCCTCGGGATCCGTGAGTCGCTCCAGCACGTGGGAGGCGATGACCACGTCGAAGTCGGTGCCCACGTCAGCGGGCAGTCCGTCGTTCAGGTCGGCCTCGATGAACTCGTCGAGTCGGTCGGCGACACCGTCGAACTTCACCGAGTCGATGCCGACCACGGTGTGTCCCTCCAGCCGGAGGAGCTCACCCAGGCGGCCGTTGGCGCAGCCCAGATCGAGGATCCGCTTCGGCGCCCCTTCGCTCAGCCAGGTCAGGAGCTTGCGATGCGCAGCCGTCGTTCGCCGCTGGTCGTAGCCATCATCGGCGAACGCCATGTCGCCCGAACCGAAGCCCATCTTGTGGACCCGGTAGCGGAGGACGTCGGTCACCACGTCCTTGGCGTAGCCCATCCCGTTCACGTGGCAGATCTCGTTGCCGTAGAAGGTAGGGATCGGGACCTCGACGATGACCTTCTTCGCCTCGAGCAACTGGAGGATGATCTCCGTGTCGAAGTCGAATCCATCGGTGTTCGACTCGAACGGGATCTCGTTGAGTGCCTGCACCCGATACGCCCGGTAGCCGCTGTGCCATTCGGACAGCTGCAGGCCCGTGGCCGCGTTCGAGAACTTGCTGAGCACGCGGTTGCCCAGGTACTTGTAGAGCGGCATCCCACCGATACGCGCGGAGCCCGGGTCGAGCAGGCGGGACCCGAAGACGGCGTCGCAGTCCTCGGACTCGAACGGCGCCACCAGATCCTCGATCACCTCGGGTGCGTACTGCCCGTCGGCATGGAGGAGCACCACGATGTCGAGACCGTTGTCGATGGCCCACCGGTACGCGGCCTTCTGGTTGCCCCCGTAGCCGAGGTTCTGCGGCCGGCGGATGACGGTCAGCGGCAGATCGGTGTCAGCCTGATACTCCTTGCCGACGGTGTAGGTGCAGTCGCTGCTGGCATCGTCGCAGACCAGAACGTCCGACACCCGCGACCGGAAGCTCTGCGGTACCCGGTCGAGCACCGCGGCCAAGGTGGACGCGGCGTTGTACGCGACGACGACGATGCCAATTCGTTCCTCGGATACCTGCTGGTCAACTGGCATCAACGTGCCCCCCATCGTTCGTCAGTGCCGAAAGCTGGAGACACCGATCGTTGAAAAATACCATGAGGCACTTCCAACGGCAACCCCGATGGCCCCGGGCCACCTCAGCAAGCTCGGCTCTGAACAGGGCAAACGGGGGGTTCGGACCCGGCTCACCGGGTGACGACTCAGGGGAGCGCCGGCGCGCTGATCACATGGAGCTTCGGATAGATCGCCATCGGCACCCGAAGCCATCGGATCGACATGAAGACCGGATACCACTTCCGGTAGTTGAATCCGGGAGGATCGACCAGTTGGATGGTGCACGAACCGAATCGCTCGTTGAGGATCCGCTGGTAGAAGCGTTTTTCGTACATGACCACCAGTGGCTGGTGGAAGGTGGTGAGAAACCACTTGGTGAGGGGCAGGAGAGCTCGTTGGATCGGTGACCACGCACGCTGCGGGCAGTACTCGAGGATGAAGAGGTGTCCGTCCTCACGCAACCACCCGCGGGCCCGGTCGATCGCCTCCTCCACCCGCGCTTCGCAGGACGCCCAGTTCCCTTTGGGTGTGTGATGGAGCATGAGGGGGAACACGATGGAATCGAAACTGTCCGGCGGGAACTCCTGTTCGTAGATGTCCCCGACCACTCCGGTGGCGTGTTCCGGGCAGTAGGACTTCAGCATCTCCGGTGAGAGGTCCAGCACCGTCAACGACGTCATCTGGTCCTCCCACGTGAAGAAGTCCCAGATGCCCCCGATGCTGAGGGTGTCACCGCGCACCTTGGAGTTCAACAGGCGAGCCGCTTCGACATCCAGCTCCTGGGTCATGTTCTTCAGCGACTCGTACTGATTGTCGAGCTGCTGGCGATCGAAGAACTCGCGCACATCCTCCGACCCGGAGTCACTCACCATCGCGGTCTCTCCTCCGGTCGGGTCGGTGGCAGGTCGTCCGGACGGAGACGGCCGTCCGACCAGCCTGCCGGATCGGCGGACGGTCGTACCAGTGGGTGCTTGTCAGATCGTCCGGGTCTGCAATGACCTGGCGCACCCGGGGCGCACCGTGCCCATCATCCCGGAACTCACCACCCTCTCCTCTGGTACGGCTGCTCACCGACGCACCAGGCGCGGTTCGACTACGTACCCCGGACTGCGGACCGGAGCTCGTCACGCGTGGGGATCGGCTTCGCCGTTACCGAGCAACTGGTCGGCAGACACATTGGCCGGCGGCGCTTCCACCACTTCGGGCTTCGGGTCACGAGGCCTGACGATCCGGATGGCGAGGACGGCCGCACCGGCCAGGGCGACGATGGCGATCAAGGCCGCGATTGCACCCCGTACGTGGTACCGACCGTTGACATTCCGGTGACCAGGGATATAGCTCGGCAGGGAATGGATCGACACGGTGAAATACTCGATTGCGACGAACGCGGCAAGGAGTCCGACAATTGCAAGGAGCACGACGGTTAACCATTTCATGGATCCGAGTGTAGCCAGCAGATCGCCGTCCAGCGCTGTGCACCTTGGAGTGCACGTTGCCGACGTCGAACGGTGATCAGTCCGGACCGACGGACTCCGGCCTCAAGGATCTCGCCGACCTTCGAGGCGATCAGTTCGCGACCTTCGCTGATTTCGCCTTCGTTTTGGCCTTCGCGCGAGCGCGATGAAGGTGGTGGCCGGGGTGCGAGGACGCAGAGGTCGACGTGGGGGACGACGTGACTGCGCGTGTCGACCGAGCGGATGTGAAGGGGAGCGCCGCCGTGCTCGGAGGAGTCAGAGAGGACAACGGCAGGTCGTAGGTGGTGGTGGTCTCCACGGCCGCTGCCGGGCGTGCACCGACGGAGTCGGCTTCCGTGAACAGCAGACCGGTGATTCCCACGAGCACGACCGCGATCGCGATGCCCACCGATCGCACCCTTCCCTGGGGCAGGGGAGCCTCTCCGACGAACCATCGCCGCCACAGTCGCAGGCCCCGTGTCCATTCCTTCATTGTCGATCCCCCTCGTGGTGCCCCGGCGTCGTGCGACGCCGGTCGGATCACGGACAATGTCCGAACGTTCCGCGTCACTGGACGATGCGCATCCCAACCGCATCAACGTACCCGTTCGTCATCGGAATTGTAGAACAGCTGCCGTACTCGCCAGACGCGGTCGCGAACCGGGCGGTCGGAACTGAAATGACCGCCGGACAGGGAACGCGGGCCAAACCTATAGTACGAGTTGCTCGTTGGACGGGCTGGAATGAGCGAGGGGGCGGACGGGGTGGAAGTGTCGGTCGAAGCAACGCCAACACCTGCGGGAACCGTCGGAGATCGGCCACCGCAGGATGTCGGGCACGACCGTGTCGGGCTGGTGGTCGTGATCGCGGTGGCGGTAGTGGCGACGCTCGGCTCGGTGCCCTGGCTCGGGAAGTCGATGTTCGCGGACGAAGGGGCCTCGCTGTACTCCGCCCGACTTTCCTGGTCGGACCTCTGGGCCCAGTCCACCCATGTCGACCTGGTCATGCTTCCGTACTACGTCGTCCTCCACTTCTGGATGCTGGTCTCGTGGAGCATCGCCTGGGCGCACGCACTGTCGTTGCTCGCCTACGGAGGCACCGTGCTGGTGGTCGGCGTCCTCGGACTCAGGTTGGCGGGAAGGTGGTGCGGAATCGTTGCCGCCGTCCTCACTGCCACCAGCACGCTCCTGGTCCTCAAGGCGTTGAACGCCCGACCCTACGAACTCAGTGCCCTGGCCGTCGCGTTGTGCGCTGTCGCCCTTGTCGAATGGCTCCGCGATCCGAGACTGCGTTGGATGTGGGCCTTCAGTTTGCTGGCGGTGTTGGCGACGGCCGCCCAATTGTTCGCGGTGTTGGCGCCCATCTCCATGCTCGTCTGCGTCCTGGCGGTGCGCCCGGCTCTGTTCACCGAACGGATTCGGAGTCTGCTCGCGCCGATCGCCACACTCTTGGTCCTCGTCGGCGTCTGGGTCGTCGCGGCCGTCGGGCAGGTGGGACAGGTCAACTGGATCGCCTCCGGTTCGGCCGAGAGCCGACTGCTCGCCGAGGCGAGGGGGCCGGCGGTCGGCCAACTGTATGACCTCGTCCTCTTCGTGATCGTGGTGATCGTGGTGGCGAAGCTCGCGGCCATCTGGGACGAGGGGGTACGCGAGGTCGTGGTCCAGCGGATACGGCACGACCGCGACGTCCTCGCGCTGACCTTCGGATGGGCGGTCCTGCCCACGGTGGCGCTCTCCATCGCGTCGATCGCCCACCCCATCTTCGCCGACCGGTACGTGACGGCATCGGCACCGGGCGTCGCCCTGCTCATCGCCCTGGTCTGCGTGCGTACCCTCCCGATCACCCGACGGACAGCCGGCGGCCCGGGCGAGGTTCGGGTTGGAGCGGGCTGGCTGGGTGTGCTCGCCGTAGCCGGTGCTGTGGCTGTCGGGGTCCTGGTGACGGGCTATCTGAGTTCGGCCTCGGCCATCCAGGAGGACCTGCAAGGGACTGCGGGATATGTCGCCCTTCACGCACACCCCACCGACCGGATCGCCCTGCCGGACCACGCGCTCACCACCGCGATCGGCTACTACCTGGCCAGGGACAAGAGACTCGTGCCCCTGTGGCCACAGACCGGCGTCCGGCAGCGCTACGTCGAAGGCTTCGACCTCCTCTCCGATCGGGCCACCGCGGGTCCCGGTTCTCCGCGGGTGTGGCTGGTGACCGACGGGAGCGTGCCCGGCGTCGCGCAATTCCAGAGGATGCTCCTCCAGGATCACTACTCACTCCTCAAGCAGGTCCACTTCACCGGGGTCACCCTGCTGCTCTACCACTCGGCGCAGAAGAAGCACGCCCACCGAGGCAGGCGCTGAACGGCGGGTGGCGGGTGGCCGCAGCTGTCGGGAACGGCCGGCGGTCGCTTCCCTGCGGCCGGGGCCCGGGTGGAGCGAAGCCCCGCTCAGGAGTACCGGCGTAACGACCCCGAGAGGCAGATCGGTCCGTGACGGGCACGCGGAATCCGCAGGTCACCCGGTAGCATCATGCCAGGAGCACCCATGGACCGAACCCGCAGACTGGCCGCCAGCCTCATCCTCAACCTGGGGCTGGTCGTCGCCCAGGTGGCCTTCGGGATCGTGGCCCACTCGACCGGCCTACTGGCCGACG